>JAJYBE010000082.1 GCA_021779205.1 bacterium | reverse complement strand
AAATCAATGATTGCCACTTTAGAAGGTGCAGATGGAAGCTATAAAATATTATCTTTAAAGAAAAAATAATCGGCTTTTGGGTTGACAAACATCATTTTATATGCTAATCTATTCATTGCCAATTATATGCGGATGTGGCGGAATGGCAGACGCGCTGGACTTAGAATCCAGTGTCATTCGACGTGGGGGTTCAAGTCCCTTCATCCGCACCAAACCAAAGTAATCCGAACTTTTACCCAATAGGGGAATCGTTCGGATTATTCATTTATCTTAAACAATCCGAAAAATAAATACTCCCTTAAAATATGTAAGGCAGGAATTCCGAAAATGGTTTTCCTGCCTCTTTTTATTATCTTGCATCAATATCATCAAGTGTTTTGTGATTTAGCTGAATAATTCCAAGCGTTCGCTCGTAAGTTTTTTCCCAAGTTTTTATAGTCTGTTCTTTCAAAAATTCATAGAGCGGTTGAATTTCTTCTTTCGTATCATATAATTCAAGTGCTGAATAATAGGTTTTCTTGTCCTCATCAAAAATAATTACAGGTGGTTCTGTGTGGGTTAGCAAATAATAATTCATTAAAGTTCTTCCAACACGTCCGTTCCCATCAGCAAAGGGATGAATATGCTCAAAACGCAAATGAAAATAGGCAGCAGCTTTCAAAATATCCTTACCTGTATAGTCATTCAACTCGCATATGAGATCATATAAGGCACTCTCAACCTGTTCAGGTGGAAAACCAACCTCATGCTTACCTGTAACATAATCGTGTTTTTTAAACTGCCCAGGGCGTTCATCGTTTACAATATATCTTCTTTCATCATAGGTGCCGGATGTTAATATACTGTGAACCTCTAAAATGAGAGGAATTGAAAGCGGCTCTTTTGTTGCTATTTTTTCTTTAAGATAGTCATAGCAAAGTTTTTGATTCTGCTGTTCAAATATCGCTTTTGTAGAGCCGCTATATCCCAAAACCTTGCCATTTTCAAATATTTCTCTTGTGTCGTGGTATTCTATATCTTCATTTTCAATTTTACCCGAATGATATGCAAACAATATTCTGAAACTATACAGTGCGTAGTCAAGTGCTTCGCTTGAACTAATTTTGTTTTTTTGCCACATTTCCCTGATTCTTTCGTAAAGCTCCATTCTTGATGCCTCCTTAAACTTATTTTATATTATAACATAAAATTTGATAAAACGGATATTTTTTTAATCTTTATATCAAAAAAATCAAGCACTTTTATCTTGTATAATCTTTGTTTGTTCTTGCTGCCATTTTTCAAACTCTACTTTTCCTGCTTCACTTTCAAAAAAAGCTATAATGTCCGGCAAAATCAATCTTGCCAAGGCTTCCATTTCGTGCTTTGGAATACCTGTTGCTCTTGTGTCTATTTCCCCACGATTACTGAAAAACGAATCAATTAAACTTTTTATGATTTCTTTCAACGTGCGTTTTCGATTTATTCTTATTATAAATTTTCCGTATTTAAACTTTACCACTATTTTACCTCCAAATTCTTCTACCAGCCGCAAAAAAAAGCGATAGCAATGCCACTAAATTTCTTTTCTCGGATGGTAAATATATATCTTTTCTTGGTTTCTGATTTTATCCAGTTGCTTTTGTGTGTTTTCCATTCTCCATTTCTGCTTTTACAAAAATGGCATAACCTTCGTCAGTAAAGCTGTACCATATTGTGCGGTCATAATGGGATTTATTAAAATTTCCTTTTATGAGTATTCCACTTTTTACAAGCTTTTCAATTGCAGACCTTACTTGATTATGTGAAATATAATAAAGAACATTCGACATCTCTCGTATGCTTTCATAAACCCAAAATCGACCATCAAAGCAGTTTTTGTTTTCTCGCTCATTTTTACGCACCCAATACCAGAAATTCTGAGCTACTACTGCTGGAACCACGCCAAACATATTTGCTATTTCCGTATTAAAGTAATGCAGCATTTTATCTCTCCCATAATTCTTTAAATAATCATTTTTGAATTGACTTCATTTTTATTGGGTATCTCAAATTTTCAAGATACATACAAGTTGCATGAACCTTTTCTGCGTTTTCCTTATACATCAAAACATCAATAAAGCCCCGAGAACAGGCTTTATAATAAATATTGTGCATATTATTACCGATTGCTCGAAGTTCGTTTATAAGCTGTCTGTATTCTAACGGTGGCATTTCTACCGGAACATATCCATCAAGCAGTAAACGTATATATCCTTCTCTTGAAAAGGTTGTCTTTTTTAAATTCCTATTCAATTTTTCCAACTCTTCATCAGATAGTCTGATTTTAATTTCATTTTTCCTAAACATAAATTCACCTCCCTTTTTTAAGGTTTTAGGATTATCCTAACAAGCGGATTTTGGGCTTTGTCCCCAAAAACCTCTGCTTGATAAGACAAAGACAGATTTTTTCATCTGCGTCCGATTTTTATTTTCGGTGGGTTTGAATTTTTTAAGACGCACAAAAAAACCGCTACATATGTAAAAATTAGCGGGGGTTTTTCTCCGCAA
>JAJYBE010000027.1 GCA_021779205.1 bacterium | reverse complement strand
GGAACAATTTTCCGGACTGATTTCAGGCATCGCTATTTTTAAAAATTTCGTCACAATAATGGCGTGCTCCAGCTCTACTTTTGCCAAGCGCTTATACATCTTTATGATTTGATAATCTTTCGCTTGCCCGGCCATACACAAATAGATCGCATTGGCTTTTATCTCCAAGCCTAGTGTCTCCAATAAATTATTTTTTGATAATTCGCCAATCTCCGCTTTAATTTCCGCAATCGGCTCGGCTTCATTTGCTGGTTTTATAAAATTTCCTTTTGCCCCGCAAAACGGGCAATCACTTGGTTTTTCTTCGCCAATATAGGCATCACCACAAATTTCACAGATGTATAGTTTCATATTGTTTTTTTAAAAAAATTAGCTAAATTATTTTTCTAAATTTACTTTTTCATAATTTCAGCACCCCCCCCAATCTGAACCTTTTTTCTATAAATTAATCCTCGCCGCAAAATTAAAGACATAAAAATAATTTTGCCAGCTTTCGTCAGTTGAAACATATTCATTATTAAAAACAAAATGATCCGCTAACATTTCTCGCACTCGCAATAATTCTCTCAAATGACTTTTGCTTTTTTCATTCTCAATCGTCAAATCTAATAATTCTAACGCACGTTCAAAGGCTAAACGACTATATTCGGCATTATTTTTATTCTTCCATTTAATCGTCCTTTCCACCTCACTGCCAATGTTCGCCATCTGCTCAAAAAAAGAAAGTTTCTGCCATCGGCCATTAACAAGATCGAAATGTTGAATGCTCATCTGTTTATTTTTTAACTAATTCATTAACCACTTCCAAAATCTTCTTCTGAATTTCCACATTATCCACTCCGCGACTGCGATTACCCTGGGCTGGTCGCAAGTTTATCATTGAATCAAATTCAACGAAGTCCTCGCCTTTTATTTCGGGATAAAGATTGATCCCCCAAAGATCTTTTTGCTTTGATCCATCTTCGAGAAGCAATGTTTCTTCATCAGCATGCAAACTGGCATCAACCGCCATTGTTCCTTTTTCAATATCCACAACCGCTTTCACTAAATTGCCAAACATTTTTTTGGACATTTCGGCTAATTCTTCCCTTGAAATTTCATCTACTACTATCTTCATATGCTTAGTTGAATTTTTTTAATTATTATGCAATTATTAGTTAAGCGTGCCATCTTAGCTCAGTTGGTAGAGCGACGGTATCGTAAACCGTAGGTCATCAGTTCGATCCTGATAGATGGCTCCAGATAAAATCTATCCCTCACTCAAACCGGCAATTCTGGCAAATTCAGCATTTACATTTTTTTGAATTTTTTCTAATATTACTTTGTTTTTTTCGAGAAATAAATGCTTGAACCGTCCTTGAGTTTTTAAAAATTCCGTCACAGGAGTTATTTTTTTCGGTTCGAAGTTTAGTTTATGCTTGCCATTTTCAATTTCATAGAGTGGCAAAAAATTTGTTTCGGTCGCCAGTTTGGCAATCGCCACATATTGAGAAGTGGGAAATTTCCAATTATTCGTGCATGGTGAAAAAACCGTAAGAAAGCTTGGTCCATCCACAGCCAAAGCTTTTTTTGCTTTCATTTTTAAATCAGCTATAAACGCGACATTGGCCTGCGCCAAATATGGAATCCTATGCGCTGCCACAATTTCCATTAAATTTTTTCGTGCCTCAATTTTTCCAAAGGATTCCTTTCCAATTGGCGTCGTTTCCGTTCCTGCCCCATATGGCGTTGCCGATGATCTTTGGTTTCCCGTATTCATATATCCTCCATTATCATAAACCACATAGAGAAAATTATGACCGCGCTCAAGCGCGCCGGACAGTGCTTGAAGACCGATGTCATAAGTTCCGCCATCTCCGCCAAATGCAACAAGCTTGATTTTCTTTTTGATCCTGCCTTTTTTTTGCATTGCCAAATATGCCCGTTCCACGCCAGAAATCGTTGCCGCCGCATTGGCAAACGCACTGTGAATATAGGGGATTTTCCAAGCAGTATAAGGATAAATGGTAGAAGTTACCTCGAGACAGCCAGTCGCATTAGAAATTACCAGCGGAGTTTCCGCTTCGCCCAAAATTGTTCGCACGATTGAAGGAAAAGCGCAGCCGGCACAAGCGCTATGGCCGGGAGCTAAATTTTTTGCTAAATTTTTATTCATACCAATAACAATGTCGGGATTTTATCAATTAACATTGACCAAACCCTGCAATTTTTAATTATCCTCCATTTAATAATAGCATAACATTTTTATTTTTGCACAAAAAACATTTGCAGTTGACATTTTTACTTTTTAAAAATAAACTGATATATGCTATATTTATTATCAAAAGGATTATTTTAAAAAATAATTTCAAGTATAAATTAACAATCAAACATATGTCTTCAAGTGATATTTTTTTAAACTACAAAATTGACGACCAAAAATTGACTGCCCATGCCAAAAACGCACTTTCCATATCCATTCAATTGGCTGGTCGCTATAACTCAGGAGAAATTTCAAGCCTGCATTTGCTTTTTGCCATTTATTTGGAAACCGGTAGTATTGGATCAAATATGCTGAACGGATTCGGTATTACCGAAAAACACTTTAAAAAAAAATTAGAGAGTCACAATAGCAACCGACAAAAAAAGGTAACGCCAAAAGTATCCTCGACATTAAAAGATATTCTGGTTAAAGCATACGCTATCGCTAAAAATTTCGCCTATCCATATGTCGGAACGGAACATTTAGTTTATGCAATTTTAGAAAATCCTGAAAAATCCATTAAAGAGCTCCTCTCGGGAACAGATTGGAAAAAAAATCGCTTAGCAAATCAAACATCTGTCGATCCGGCTATTATCGATTTGGCAAAATTAGTTGATTTTCCCAATTTTATTTTGGGAAAAAAAGACTCACGACAAGAAATATCCTATCTAAACAAATATTGCATCGACTTAAATAGAAAAGTTGCAACACAAGAAGATACCATTGTCGAAAGAAATTCAGAATTAGAAAGAATTATTAATATCCTTGGTAGAAAAAATAAAAACAATCCTCTGCTAATCGGACATCCTGGAATTGGAAAGACAGCAATCGTATCTCAGTTAGCCCATCTTATTAATATTGAAGCCGTTCCACCATTTCTTCTTGAAAAAAAAATAATGAACCTGGACATTGCGTCGCTTGTTGCAGGAACAAATTTTCGCGGAGAATTTGAATCGCGCCTAAAAAATATTTTCAATGAAATCGCGGAAAATAAAAATATTATTCTTTTTATTGATGAAATTCACAATATTATCGGAACAGGCAATATCTCTGGCAGTCTTGATTTAGCCAATATTTTAAAACCGGCACTCTCGGAAGGAAAAATTCAAATTATCGGCGCAACAACAGAAACAGAACATAAAAAATATTTTGAAAAAGATTTTGCCCTCAACAGACGCTTTCAACCGATTCAAATCACTGAACCAAATGTCGAGGAAACAAAAAAAATTCTTATGGGAATCAAAAAACACTATGAAAAATTTCATGGCGTGCTCATTTCGGAAGAAATAATCAATTTAATTGTAGAGTTGAGCGATCGCTACATCAGAGATCGTTTTTTTCCGGATAAAGCTATTGATGTCATGGATGAAGCTTCCGCAAATATTCGCGCCAAAAGTAAACCTTCTTTGATTTTCAAAAAAATTCACGCATTGAAAAAAAAGCTGGCTGTTTTGTCTCAACAAAAAGAACAATTGCTCAGACAGGCTGATTTTGAAAAGGCGTTAGAACAAAAAAACCAAGAGATCGCACTAAAGAATGAATTGGAAAAAATACAAAAACAAAAAGAAATGACTTCGACAATTTTATTGGAAAATAATGATATTTTTGAAACAGTCTCACGCATTTCCGGTATTCCCAAGCATAAATTAGCGCAAGAAAAAAATTCTAAAATTGAAAAAGTAAAAGACATCCTCTCCGCCGAAATTATCGGTCAAAATCAAGCGATTGAAAAAATTTCTAATGTTCTGATTCGCGCCCAATTCGGGCTTGCGAATTTCGATCGTCCGCTCGGCTCCTTTCTATTTCTCGGTCCGAGCGGAACGGGAAAAACTTTGACTGCTAAAATTTTAGCGCGAGAATTTTTCGAATCAACCGCAAACAAATCCTCTGCGCTTATCCGTTTTGACATGAGTGAATTTATGGAAAGACATACCGTTTCGGGACTAATTGGATCTCCTGCCGGATATGTCGGATTTGGCGAAGGCGGAAGACTCACTGAAAAAGTGCGCCGTCATCCCCATTCCATCGTTCTATTTGATGAAATTGAAAAAGCCCATCCCGATGTCTTCAATTTATTATTACAAATTCTGGAAGATGGCATATTGACCGATGCCAGCGGACTTGAGGTTAGTTTTAAAAACACCATCGTAGTTCTCACTTCCAATATTGATATTTCCGAATTTATGCCATCGCGAAAATTGGGATTTAAAACCGACTCGCTTTTCAAGCAGAATAATGACGAAGAAATTAAAGAAGATTTACTTATGAGAAAGTTAAGCGAACGAGTAAAACCGGAATTACTCAATCGTTTGGATCACTTGGTTATTTTTAACGCACTTAAAAAAGAATCATTGGAAAAAATCACCTGCCTGGAATTGGAGAAATTAAAAAATCAACTTAAAAAACAAGGCCTAGAAATCAATTTTTCACAAGATGTGGCAATATTTATCGCACAAAAAAGTTACGATGAAAAATTCGGAGCGAGATTGATTCGCAAAAATATTCAAAAAATCATCGAAGAAAAAATCGCTCGCGCTATCATGCAAAACAATTTGAAAAATAATCACGCAACTATTTCACTAAAAAATAATGAGTTAGTTTTAAGCTAAAACATCGCTTGTTTATTGAATACACCAAAAAAATAAACGCTTTTGCGCTTGATGTGCTATTTCCCGTTTCTTGCCTTTTTTGCCAAAAAGAAGGCATTTGGATTTGTCCTGATTGTGAGAAAAAAATCAATTTATTACCTTTTCAAGTTTGTCCATATTGCGAAAAAACAATCACTCAAAACGGATATATTTGTGAAAAATGCGCGCTAAAGCAGCTTGAAAAAAAATTTCCTTTTTCATTAGATGCCTTGTTATGCGCGACGGAATATCAAAAAATTTCCAAACTCGTGCATTTATTTAAATATAATTTCATTCAAACTTTGGATGCACCCTTAGGCGATTTGCTTGTTAAAATTTTACTAAAAAATAATTTTCCGCTTCCGGATATGATTATTCCCATCCCGATTCACAAAAAAAAATTAAAATGGCGAGGTTTCAATCAAGCGGAAATTTTAGCGAATATTGTTTCGCAAAATATTACTCCCGGCTTGAAAATTCCCGTTTGCTCCAATGCGCTTATGCGCAAAAAAAATACAGAGGCACAAATGAAAATAAAAACGCGCAAAGAAAGATTGACAAATCTGAGCGAAGCGTTTTTCATACAACCGCTGGAACAAAAAAATATTTCCGAAAAAAGAATCTTACTTATTGATGATATTGCCACGACAGGCGCAACACTTTTTGAATGCGCCAGAACTCTAAAAAATTTCGGCGCCAAAAATGTTTTCGCCGTGGTCATTGCCAGACAAAAAATGAAATAAAAAAAAATAGGGACCGGCATTGCCAATCCCTATGCTATATTATTTAGCTTTTATTCCGTTGCCATGCGACAAGAAAACCTGCTTTGCACTGAACGAATAAAGTTTTCAACATCGTCATAGGTTATATGTCCATTCGAAAAGAAATGAACATCTCTTGCGATCTTTCCACTATGAGAAAGTTTGCCAAGACACAACGCTCTTCGAATTTCTTCGAGAAAAAAAATCTTCCTCTCCTCTTCCGTTTTCCCCTTTAACGGGGCACCGTGAGGAATTTTTATTTTACCGTTTTTCAAAAGATACACGAACATCTCTTTAGCGATTTCCATATCCTTCTTTGTAACATCTTCTTTTTTTCTCATAAAAATCTCCTCTTTTCAAATTTTAATGGGAAAGAACAAAAAAACAAAATATCCACCATAATAGTAGATATATTCTATATTAAATATTTTTCACAAAAAAAATCAAGCCATCGACTTCGCGAGCTTGCTTTTTCAGACGAAAACTGGCGGAAGCGGAGGGATTCGAACCCCCGGTACCCTTCCGAGTACAACAGTTTTCAAGACTGTCGCCTTCAACCACTCGGCCACGCTTCCTTATAAAAAAGATTACTTTGGCATTATAAACATTTTTTCGACACTTGTCCACTCAAAAACTTCTCTTGATTTGCATAGCCAGTTTCATTTTTATTGCGTCACTACTCAATTCTGTTATACTGAAAATGATCTTATATTTTTATTTTATGCCTGAATCAAAGATAAAATTCACTCATTTGCATGTCCACACGCACTATTCGTTGCTTGATGGACTGGCTAAAATTGACGACATTTTGGATCACGCAAAGGAACTGGGGATGGATTCTCTCGCTATCACCGATCATGGCGTGCTTTATGGCGCGATTGAATTTTATATTAAAGCCAAAGCGCGAGGAATAAAGCCAATTATTGGTTGCGAAATGTATCTCACGCCGACCGATCTTCACAGCAAAAATCCAGACTCTGCCGATCGCAAACGTCATCATTTGATTCTCTTGGCAAAAAATGAAATCGGTTATAAAAACTTGATGCGCCTCATTACTATCGCTCATCTGGAAGGATTTTATTACAAGCCACGCATCGATAAAACGGTTTTGCGTTACCATTCTGAAGGATTAATAGCGCTTAGCGCTTGCGCTGAAGGAGAAATCCCATTTGCCGCCATTTCCGGTCAACTGGAAAAAGCGGAAAATTTAGCATTGGAATATCAAGAAATTTTTGGTGCAGGCAATTTTTATTTGGAAATTCAACATCATCCACACTATCCTTCACAGCAACTCGCCAATGATGCTCTAATCAAAATTTCACAAAAATTTAATATACCGCTCGTCGCTACCAACGATATTCACTATGTGAAAAAAGAAGATAATGTTATCCAAGATATTTTACTTTGTATTCAAACTAATCGCAAAGTTTCTGATAAAAATCGAATGAATTTAATGGATTTTGAACTTTACCTAAAAAGTCCCGAGGAAATGGCCGAACATTTCAAGAAGATCCCCCAAGCGCTGTCCAATACGCAAGAAATCGTCGAAAAATGCAATTTGGAAATTCATTTAGGCGAAACTCAACTGCCTTTTTTTGAAGTTCCCGACAAAGAAACGGCCGAGACTTATCTGCGCAAATTAACTCAAGCCGGACTGGAAAAACATTTTGGGGGAAATATTCCCCCGACTTATTTGGAAAGAATGAACTATGAGCTTTCCATAATTGAAAAAACCGGATTTGCCTCATATTTTCTAATCGTGCAAGATCTTATTAATTGGGCAAAAAATCAGGGCATTATTGTTGGACCTGGCAGAGGTAGCGCTGCCGGAAGCTTTGTTTCTTATCTCATCGGGATTACCAATCTTGACCCGATTAAATACGACTTGCTTTTTGAAAGATTTCTTAACCCGGAAAGAATTTCTATGCCCGATATTGATATGGACTTTGCTGATGATCGGCGAGATGCCGTTTTAGACTATGTGCGAAAAAAATATGGCAACGATCATGTCGCGCAAATTATTACTTTTGGAACAATGGCGGCACGCGCCGCTATTCGTGATGCCGGACGCGCACTTGGGTTGCCCTATGATTTTTGCGACAAAACCGCTAAATTAATTCCTCAATTTTCTTCAATGAAAGATGCACTGGAAAACGCCAAAGAGTTCAAAGATCTTTATGATAGCGGCGGAGATGCAAAAAAATTAATTGACAGCGCCCTACGGCTAGAAGGCGTAGTAAGGCATGCGTCAATGCATGCTTGCGGAGTGGTGATTACTCGTGAACCTGTAACCGAATATACTCCGCTCCAAAAAATTCAGGGCAAAAAAGAAGGTTCTGTTACGCAATATTCTTCCTCAACCAAATCCAGTTATGTGGAAAAAATCGGGCTTTTAAAAATGGATTTTTTAGGCTTGAAAAATCTAACCATCATGCAAAATGCTTTGCGTATTTTGCGAAAAACTAAAAAATTGGATCTGAATATTGATGACATTCCGGAAGAAGACGAGAAAACTTTCAAACTTTTGCAAAATGCCCAAACTACCGGAGTTTTTCAACTGGAAAGTTCTGGAATGAAACGTTATCTGAAGTTATTAAAACCCTCCGTTTTTGAAGACATAATTGCAATGGTCGCACTTTATCGACCAGGACCGATGGACTGGATTCCTGATTTTATTTCGCGAAAACATGGAGAGAAAAAAATTGATTATCTTCATCCAAAATTAAAAACGCTTTTGGAAAAAACTTATGGAGTAGTAGTTTATCAAGAACAAGTCATGCAAATTGCTCAAGCCCTTGCCGGATTTTCTTTGGGAGAAGCGGATGTTTTACGCAAGGCGATGGGCAAAAAAATCTTCGCGCTCATTGCTGAACAAAAAATAAAATTTATTGATGGCTGCATAACGCATGGCACGGAACGAAAAGTAGCTGAAAAAGTTTTTTCCTTTATTGAGCCATTTGCCGGTTATGGCTTTAATCGCTCGCATGCGGCTTGCTATGCACTTATCGGCTATCAAACAGCATATCTTAAAGCACACTATCCAGCTGAATTTATGGCGGCACTTTTAACTTCCGATCAAGATGATATTGATCGCGTCGCAATTGAAGTAACTGAATGCCGAGAAATGGGCATTGAAGTTTTGCCACCGAATGTTAATGAAAGTTTTGAAGAATTTTCCGTTATTTTCAATCAAGAAACAGATAAAGAAACGGCTTCGGGGGAAAAAATTCGTTTCGGACTAAATGCCATAAAAAATGTAGGACGCACCGTTGCCCACGAAATAGTGGAAGAAAGAAAACGCAATGGAAAATTCACTAGCCTAAGCAATTTCATTGAAAGAGTTGAATCTAAGGATCTCAATAAAAAATCAATTGAGGCACTGGCAAAAGTCGGCGCATTAGAAAATCTTGGAGAAAGAAACCAAATCATTACTTCAATTGAAAATATTTTGTCGCATGCCAAAGAATATCAAAAAAATCGTTCATCCAATCAAATCAGTCTTTTTGGCGCATCAGAGCTGGCTATGCCGGAAATTCAATTACTTCCAACACTTCCCGCCACAAAAAAACAACAGCTACTTTGGGAAAAAGAATTAATTGGGCTTTATGTTAGCGGACATCCTGCCAGTGAATTTCAAGATTATTTTGAATATGCCGGAACGCCAATTCGCAATATAGACAAAGAATCGGTTGGCAAAAATATCAGTATTGGCGGAATTATTTCTAAAGTCAAAAAGATTTTTCTCAAAAATCAAAAAACGATGCTTTTCGCTACAATAGAAGATTTATATGCCAACATCGAATTTATTGTTTTTCCCAAGGTGCTTGATGAAACAGCCTCATTGTGGGAAGAAGATCGCGTCATTTTGGCTTCGGGAAAAATTTCCGACAAAGATGGAATATTCAAATTATTAGTTGATAGCGCTAAAATCATTGATCAAAAAGAAGTGGAAAACTCTGCACGCATTATCGCTACCAGAAAAAATCATGAAGAAAAAAATAGAATAAATATTAAAGCTTCTTCCGCGAACAACCCCACAAGAATAACCGTAACACTCCCCGATAATGCCAATCAAGAAACACTCAAAACGCTTTCTGCCTATTTTAATAATTGCCAATCCGGAGAATTGCGGATATATCTCAGAATAAATAATACTAAAATAGAAACTTCTTTTCATCTTGCGTTTGATCAAAATTTGGAAAATCAAATTAAAAAAGTCATTCCCGAGGCACTGGTGGAAATTTCTTGAATCAGCTAAAAATAAAAAAGGCGGGTCAATATCGTTAAGATACGCCCGCCCGGATTTTTTCATTTTTTTATTTTTTTCGCCATCTCTCTGGCGACTAACGAGAGATCGGCCTTTTGCGGGTCGAAACCCCTTTTTTTCATAATGGTCTCCATTTGGGCCATTGTCATCTTCTCCGGTTCCTTGAAAATATCATATGGAACCAGCATTCTTTTTATTTTTTTCTCGATAACCATGCTTTTCTCCTTTTTTCGTTTTTATCAAAACCAATCCTTCCCTATAAAGGATTTTTATAAATAAATTTTTAAAGAGCTAATCGCTCTTTTTTAACTTGGCAGCATACCACATAAAAAACCGGCTGTCAATATTTTCACTACTTTTTTACTTTCATTATCGATATTATAGTTTTTTAAAAAAATAAAGTCAAAGTAAAACTTGCCTAAAAAAACTGGCGGGTGCTTGCGCAATATTTTCAAAAACTGTATAATTCATCTACAAATAAAAAATAAAATAAATAAAACAATGGACGAACAAAATAACAATTCAACTGAAAAAAACGCGCAAAAAATTCAAGCGCTTCGTGATATGATCTCTAACGCCGAAACAACTCTTCAGGGCGCCAAAACAATGCTTTTACAGCTTGAAGGCAAAAAAAAATCCGGGCGTCGCAGAAAAATCGACGACGAAGAAAATGAAAACAATCGAGTCATTGAAGGAACTTTTGACGGACAGGTTATGCTTGGAACAGACGGAAAGCAATATCCCGTTCCGGCTAACTATGCCTCAAAATCAAAATTGGTCAAAGGTGATATGCTAAAATTAACCATCACTTCCGACGGTTCTTTTATTTACAAACAAATCGGTCCGGTTGTTCGCAAGATGGCAATCGGAACTGCCAACCAAAATATTGACGGAAATTTTTTTGTAGTGGCAGACGGAAAAGCCTATCGCGTTCTACTCGCCTCAATTACCTACTTTAAAGTTGAGCCGGGGGATGAAGTAACCCTAGTTACACCAAGAGATATTGAAT
>JAJYBE010000026.1 GCA_021779205.1 bacterium | reverse complement strand
GGAGTTCCCGAATGGAGTATATTCTTAATAATGCAATTTTGGCACTTTTGGATTATCCAGGCTCAACACTTTTGGGAGTGAACCGAATGATGTCGGATTCCGATTTTCGCAAGAGAGTTTATCCGAAAATTACCGATCCGGTAGTAAAAGCGTTTTGGATCAATGAATTCGATAAATGGGATGATAAATTCAGAAAAGAGGCTGTAGCGGCAATTCAAAATAAAGTTGGTCAATTTTTATCTTACACGCTCGTGCGTCACATTATCGGTCAGCCTAAATCTACGATTGATATGCGTGAAATTATGGATAATCAAAAAATCTTAATCGTTAATCTTTCAAAGGGACGCATTGGCGAAGATGCTATGCGTCTTTTGGGTGGAATGATTATCACTAAAATTCAATTGGCGGCAATGAGCCGAGTGGATATTCCGGAAGATGAACGCAAGGATTTTTATCTGTATGTTGATGAATTTCAAAATTTTGCCACGGAAAGTTTTTCCAATATTTTATCGGAGGCGAGAAAATATCGTTTATGTTTGATTTTGGCACATCAATATATCAATCAATTGGTTTTTGATGGAAATTCCACAGTCAAAGATGCGATATTTGGTAATGTTGGCACGATGATTACTTTTCGTGTTGGTGCCGAAGATGCTGAAAGTTTGGAGAAAGAATTTAATCCGGTATTTTTGATGAATGACATTGTTAATTTATCTAAATATGAGATTTATCTCAAATTGATGATTGATGGAATTGCCGGAGATGCTTTTTCCGCGCGAACATTACCACCAGCTGATCTTTGCGAAACAATTGCTAATGAAAAAAAAGCGGTAGCTATTTCCAGGGAAAGATATGGAAAGGCGAGTAGTGAAGTGGCAGATAAAATTTCTCGTTGGAGCGGTATGGGCTATTTTGAAGATACTATAGCGGAAAAAAAGAAAGAGATGCCAAGAGTAAATGAAATTGATGCGGATAAAAAAGAAACCTCGTTAATAATCGAAAAGAAAGTCATTACCACGGAAATGAAACAGCAAGTTGAATTATTTGAAGCCATTTGCGATACTTGCGAAGAAAAGATTATGGTTCCTTTCAAACCGGATCCGAATCGTAAAACTTTTTGCAAGGATTGTCTTCGGGAATATCAGAGAGCCAGGGCAAAATCCTCTATGGATGATTTTTCGGATAATAAGAAAAAAATAGTAAAAACGCCAGCATTGGCAACTGAGAAAGCGGTTAATAATGAAGAAAAAAAACAAACATTTTCGGTAGATGAAAGAGGTGGGCGTAATTTTCAATTGGCGGGGCATATTTCTAGTGAAAAAACAATCAGTCTTAATCAACTTTCCAATATTGAGCCAAAAAAGTTCAAAGCGCCAAAAAGAAATTTGAATATTGATTCGGAAGGAATTAGAAATCTTATCAATAATAGCAGAAATGTAAATAATGATTGAAATTGAACCGGACAAAAAAATAATTACATTAATAGTGTTTATTTTCATTTTAATCGCTGGTTTTTTTATTGTTTTTAATGCATTATCGATTGGAGATAAGCTTGTGAAAACCGCTCCTGATTCTGCGACATTTAATCCTGCTAAACAAGTGGATAAAATGAAATGATTTATGACTGAGAAAAAAAACGGGGAAAGAAGGGTTTTAGTGGGAATTTCTGGCGGAGTGGATTCTGCTGTAGCGCTTGCGCTTTTAAAAACTGCCGGCTATGCTTTGGAAGCGGTTTTTTTACATTTAACTGTTGATAATAAAAAAACCGCCAAGGCACTAAGTGACGCCAAAAAAGTCTGTAAAATTTTGGGCGTTACATTGCATGTAAAGGAAGCGCGTGCGTTGTTCGAGCAAAAAATTATTGGATATTTTGTCAATGAGTACGCGAAAGGTAATACGCCCAATCCCTGCATTTTTTGTAACGAAAATATCAAATTTAAATTACTCCTGGAAGTTGCAAAAGAGTTAAAAATAAATCTTGTGGCAACAGGACATTATGCCAGAATAAAAAAAATAAAAAATGGCGGGGAACTAAAATATAAACTTTTTTCGGGTATTGATAATAAAAAAGATCAATCCTATTTTCTCTATCGTTTAAAGCAGGAACAATTATCAAAAGTGCTTTTTCCGTTGGGTGATTATGAAAAAGAAACAGTGCGCAAATTGGCGGAGGATTTTAATTTGCCGGTTTTTGAAAAAAATGATTCGCAGGATGTGTGCTTTATGCATAATGGCGGACTAGAAGATTTTTTGAAAAAAAAGATAAATCTAAAAAAAGGTGCGATTATCGATACGGAGGGAAAAATATTAGGAGAGCATCGTGGTCTTGCGCTCTATACGATTGGACAAAGAAAGGGGATCGAAATTGGTGGGGGCGGCCCATATTTTGTTGTCGGGAAAAAAATAAATAAAAACTTGCTTGTGGTAACGAATAATTTACAAGATTTGACACTTTTTAAGTCCGTGGTGAATTTAAAGCAAGTTTCCTGGGTTGGTGATTGCCCGAGATTGCCACTAAAAATTTTAGTTAGAACGCGCTATCGTAATTTTTTAGAATATGCTATAATAAAGGCTGAAAAAGATAGAAAAAAATATTGGCTGGAATTTGAAAATTTGCAAAGAGCCCCTTCTCCCGGTCAATCGGCGGTATTCTATGCAAAAAATGGAGAGGTTTTGGGAGGAGGAATAATTAAATAAATTTGTATAAACTATGTATATGCGAAATGTTTCCGGTTTGACAGATGCCAACCAGAATGCGGCGGCTGATGAAAGCAAAAAACGCAGAATTCAAATGGAAATATTAATTTTGGAATCGGATATCAGAAAGCTGAATAATGAGAAAAATGCAACTGATAACGATGTGCGAAAAATGACTCTTGATGAAGAAAGGATCCGAGTTGAATTGGATAAAAAGAAAAATTATTTGGCAAAAGTGGCGCAGGAAAATCGTTCCAAGGAAGATGAGTTGCGCGCTTTGCGTAAAAAACTTAATTTGCTATGATTTTTAATCAATTTAATATTTTTTTGAAAATATGCTTACTGCCAAACAATTGCGCCAAAAATATCTCGATTTTTTCAAAGGTAAAAATCATGCCATAATTCCTTCTGCGCCATTGGTGCCGGAAAATGATCCGACAACGCTTTTTACCGGTTCCGGGATGCAGCCAATGATCGCATATCTCATGGGAGAAAATCATCCATTGGGAAAAAGAATTGCGGATTCGCAAAAGAGCTTTCGTAGTGGAGATATTGAAGACGTCGGCGATAATCGGCATACGACTTTTTTTGAGATGCTGGGCAATTGGTCTTTGGGTGATTATTTTAAGCAAGAACAAATTTCTTGGATGTTTGAATTTCTCACAAAAGAGATTGGGCTTGATCCGAAAAATTTATATGTGACGGCTTTTCGCGGTGATGAGAGTTTAAATATTCCGCGTGATGACGAATCCGTGTCTATTTGGAAAAAAATATTTAAAGGTGTTGGGATTGAAGCGTTGGATGTTGATTTGGCGGAAAAAAATGGGATGCAAGATGGCAGAATTTTTTACTATCCAGTTGAAAAAAATTGGTGGAGCAGGGCGGGAGTGCCTGCCAATATGCCGATTGGCGAGCCGGGCGGACCGGACAGTGAGATGTTTTGGGACTTTGGCGCAGGGCGAGGGATTCATGAAAACTCAGACTGGAAAGATGAGCCATGTCACGTTAATTGTGACTGTGGACGATTTATGGAAATTGGCAATAATGTGTTTATGGAATATCTCAAAACTGAAAATGGTTTTGAGTTTTTGAAACAAAAAAATGTTGATTTTGGCGGAGGATTGGAAAGAATTTTGGCGGCACTGAATAATAATCCGGATATTTTTCTCACTGATATTTTTGAAAAAGCTAAGGTGGAAATTGAAAAATTGTCTGGCAAAAAATATGAAGATAATAAAGAAGCGTTTCGCGTAATTCTAGATCATTTGCGCGCAGCGATGTTTCTTATTGGCGATGGTGTTTTTCCGGGAAATAAAGATCAGGGCTACTTCGTTAGACGCCTCATTCGTCGCGCTGTGCGTTTTGCACATAAACTAGGTGTGCAGAATAATTTTTGCGGAGATGTGGCGAAGATTTTTATTTCCGATTATAAAAGCGAATATGCTAATTTGGAAACCGATCAAGAGAAGATTGTGGCAGAGCTTTTGAAAGAGGAAAATAAATTCAGAGAGACATTGGAAAAAGGTTTAAGGATTTTTGATAAAGCTATTGCTACTACATGGGATGATTTGGATAAGCCGTGGGATGAAAATATGCAGACTTGGGACGCCAGGAAGTTGACTGGCAAACTCGTGTTCGATCTTTATTCCACATATGGGTTCCCAAAAGAGTTAATTATTGAAGAAGCAAATAAAAGAAATATAGTAATTTCAAATAAGGCGCTGGAGGAGTTTCAAGAAGAGGTTAAAAGGCATCAAGATCTTTCTAGGACCGCTTCCGAGGGGAAATTTAAAGGCGGCCTAGCTGATCATAGTGAAAAAACAACTCAGTTTCACACAATTGCCCATCTGATGCTAGCGGGCTTGCGAAAAGTTTTGGGTGAAAACGTGCATCAAAAAGGATCTAACATTAACGGTGAGCGAATCCGTTTTGATTTTTCGCACCCGGACAAAATGACCGAAGAACAAAAAAAGGCAGTGGAGGATTTTGTGAATGAGGCGATTGAATCAAAAACGGAAGTGGTGATGGAAGAAATGAGTCCGGAAGAAGCAAAAAATGCCGGAGCGGAGGGTGAATTCGGGCATAAATATGGCGATCTGGTCAAAGTTTATTCTATTGGCAATTATTCTAAAGAAATTTGCGGAGGACCGCATATTAAAAATACTTCAGAAATAAAGGAAAGGTTTAGGATTAAGAAAGAAGAAAGTTCTTCTTCTGGCGTAAGAAGAATTAAGGCGGTAGTGGAATAATTTTTTTTAAAGACAGTTTTTTTATTGGAAAACAATCCGTTTAGCAGATGGATTGTTTTGGTTTTTTACGCGTTATTTTGCATGCCTATTGACAAAAAAGAAAAGGTTGAATATACTTAGAAAGTCTAATAATTAAAAAAACTAACAATGAAAGAAAAAATAGAAAAAATAGTTTCCCTTATTCTTATAACCAAACGAATTACGCATGAGCATTTAAAAAAACAAAATGGTGAGAATTTTTCTTTTTTGCAATTTGCAACTTTGCAACAAATAAATGAAAAGAAACCATTGATGAAAGATTTAGCTGATTTTTTAGCGATTACTCCGCCTTCCGCCACGGCGCTTATCAATAATCTTGCCAAGGCAAAAATGATAAAGCGGATTACTGATAGCAAAGATCGCCGAATAGTTAGAATTGAAATCACCGAAAACGGAAAAATGCAATTGGAAAAATGTCGCAAAGAAATGTTAACGCATATGAAAAGTCGTTTGGAAAAATTGAATGATGTTGAACAGGAAGATCTGATTAGAATCCTAACTAAACTAGTTGAGGTCTAATAATTTAATTTTTTATAATGCAATGAGTAGAAAAATAATAATAAGTTACATCGTAATTTTATTGATTGTTGGTTGCGGAGTGATGGTTTTTATTAGCTATAGCTTGGCAAATCCGATATCTTCAAATATTACTAACCCAAAAAACAATATTGAAAAAACTAACGAAACAATGAATAAAAAAGCTGATCTTAATTTTGAAATGGCTGGAAAAATCATTGCTGTTCCAAAGAAAGTGGGAGATGCCGTGGAGGAGGGCGATGTATTGGCGAAATTGGATGACGCTGATGCTTTGGCGCAATATTCTCAAGCGCAAGCCAATGTTACTATCGCTCGGTCGGATCTTCTGGCTTTGGAAAAAAATCTTAAAGAACAGGAACTGAAAGTGAAAAATTTTAAATCTAATGATAAAAAAATTCAAAAGGCGCAAGTTTCTTTAGTTGAAGAAAATATCATTTCTCAACAAGCGAGAATTTTGCAGGCGAATGATGGCTTGGATGTTGCAAAAAATCAATTGGATAAGTATGTGCTCAGAGCTCCTTTCAGCGGTGTGATTGTTCGACAAGATATGGCAGTCGGTGAGGCTTTTAATCCGAATAATCCTTCAATTATCACAATTGAAGTAAAATAATAATTAACTAAAGCGAAATTATGGAAAAAGCAGAATTAAAAAACGGTTCGATAGAAAAGAAAAAAGGCTTGCTTATTTTAGTCGCAGTCACTGTTTTAATTGCCGGAATCGTGGGTATTTTTTATTGGCAAACTGTAAAAGACCAAGTTTATGTTGAGAAATCGGGAATAGTTGCTCCATTAATTACACTTTCTTCCGAGCAGGGCGGGGAGCTTAAAAATATTTTTGTTAAAGTTGGCGATACTGTTCCAGCCGGTTTTGCGGTCGCCCAAGTTGGTAATGAAATAATTAGAACCATCACTCCCGGTTTCGTTGTTCAAGCAGAATCTGTTTTGGGAAAGAATTTTTCTCCCATTGAACCGGTTGTAACAATCATAAACCCGCAAGATTTGCGCGTTGTGGCGCAAGTCGAGGAAAATAAGGGTTTAAATCGAATTGTTATCGGTCAGCAAGCAGTTTTTACAGTAGATGCTTTTGGTAGTCGAAAATTTTTCGGAGTGGTTGATGAAATAGCGGAAACTTCCAGAGATTCCGGTGTGGTTTTTAATATTTCCGATAAGCGAGAAGTGAAAGTTTTTGATGTTAAAATTCGTTTTGATGAAAAACAATATCCCGAATTAAAAAACGGTATGTCCGCCAAAGTTTGGATTCATACAAAATAATTTTTTTACACACGAATGAAAGCGGACAAGGAAAAAAATTTAAAATGGCTGATTTTGCTAACGGTAATCGTGGGAACTTTTTTGGGACGGCTTGATCAAACTATCGTCAATTTAGCGTTGCCTAAAATAATTAATGATTTTGGCATTACTGTTTCCTCGGCTGGTTGGATTGCTACAACATATATTTTAGCAAATGCTATTTTTGTTCCGATTTGGGGAAAAATGGGCGATACGATCGGTCAAAAGAAAATATATATAATTGGTTTCAGTTTGTTTATTTTTGGTTCGGTGTTAGCTGGCTTAGCTTGGAATTTAAGCTCAATGATTGTTTTTCGGGTTATTCAGGCAATTGCCGGGTCGGCAGATTATCCAACGGCAATGGCAATTTTAACATTAACATTTAAACCGGGAAAGGAAAGGGCGCAAGCGCTTGGTCTTTGGTCGTCTTCTTTTGCAGCCGCTTCCGTTTTTGGTCCGTTGGTTGGAGGTCCGCTGATTGATAATTTCGGCTGGCGTTCGGTTTTTTTGATTAATTTGCCAGTTGGCGTCATTGGAATGCTCATGGCAATGAAATTTGTCCAGGAATCAAAAATTAAAAGAAAAGAAGATTCTTTTGATTGGTGGGGCGCGATTACTTTGGGTGGGGCGCTGACTTCAATTGTGCTTGTTTTGGATAAGGGGCTGGATTGGGGTTGGCTTTCTTTGAGTAGTTTGGTCACCTATTTAAGCGCGATTATTTTCTTTTATGTTTTTATTAAAATCGAAAAAGGGCATAGCGACTCAATCATTGATTTAAAATTTTTTAAAAATAAAGTTTTTGTTAATGCGCTATTAAACAATGTGATAGTGTTCATGACAATGATGGGATCGGTTTTTTTAATTCCCGTTTTTGCTCAAACATTTTTAGGCTATGATGCGACACAAACAGGATTGCTTTTTGTGCCAATGGCTTTTTGTTTAGTTATTGGCGCTCCGCTAGGAGGGAGCCTGGTGGGAAAATTTCAAGCGCGTTATGTGATAATGGCCAGCACTTTTATTGCGGGAATCGGTTTGTATTTATTTTCTTTTATTGATCCGCGTTCAACTGCAATTGATATAATCATTCCCTTGGGCGTAATGGCATTTGGAATAGGCTTGGGAATGTCGCAAAGAACTAATATTATTGCTTCGGCTGTTCCGCAAAATGAAGTGGGGGAAGCTTCTTCTGTTTTGGCTTTGGCGAGAAACATTGCCGGTGCTTTTGGCGTGGCGGTGTTTGGAACTATTTTGCAAAATGTAACTAACAGCAAAGTAATGGAAATTGGAAAATATAGCATAATTAATTCACATAATCCGAAAATAATACAAGAAGCGATAGGGCTCATTACGCTTAAGGCGCAAATTTCGGCCTATGGAACAGTTTTTTTTGTGGCTGCAATTATTACTATGATTGGAGCGATAACAGCATATTGGATAAAAGTTCAACATGAAGTGAAGGGCGAAGTTTTTGTTGAGTAATTTGATAAAATACCAGAAATAATATAAAATAAAAAGAGCGGGAGATAAAAAATAGATTTCAAAAATATTCTATGTCGCTTTCAAAAATAAAAGAAGAGCTCTATAAAAAAGAAACGAATGCAGAAATTTTGCAACATCAGCAAAGCGAATTTAATTCAATCGGTAATGGTGCGGAAAAAAATATTGGTGGTGAGGATTTGTGGGAAAATAAACAAAATAAATTATCTTCTGAAAGTAAGAAAGCGTTTAAAATCGGCGCGTTGGTTTTGGGAGGTATTATTTTATTGTTGGCGCTTGTTGCGGGATTCTATAAAATCAGACAATCTTTTTTCGCTCAACAAAATGTGAGCGTATCAATTGGCGGACCGGATAATATTGACAATGATAGGGTGGTTTCTTATGAGATAAAATATGCGAATAAAAATCGAGCAGATCTGAAAAATGCTATAATTAAAATAACTTATCCGGATTATTTCACTCCCGAGGGAAACTCTAATTTTATTTCTGCCGGAACAACTTCCGGTTCGTTTAATTTAGGCGTAATTAAGGGAAATACTGCGGGTGTTGTGGTATTTTCTGGAAAAGCGTATAAGCCAAAGGGCGGTTTAATGAAAATCGTTACCGATTTATCATATATGCCATCCACGATAAACAGCCGATTTATAGCTAGTGATCAATTGCCAGTCAATATTGTATCTTCTCCAATAACAATCAATTTATTGGCTCCGCAAAGCATTTCTTCCGGAGATGAAGTTAATTATGTTTTTGCATATAAAAATAATGGGACAACTGATTTTCCTAATATTAAAATAAAAGCGGAGTATCCCGATCGATTTAATTTTTCTAATTCTGATCCAAAAACTTCTGAGGGTGATAATGTCTGGTATGTTGGGAATTTATCAGCTGGACAAGAGGGGAGGATAGTGGTAAGTGGAAAATTGAATGGAGATAGGGATAATTTTGCTTTGGTTAAAGTTTCAATAGGATCGGATAGTGGCACTGCTTTTTTAAGCTATGATGATGAAAATGCGCAAACCAAAATCATAGCATCTTCATTGGTTGTTTCTCAGACGGTAAATGGCTTGAGTAGCCTTGATATTGATGCGGGAGAAAAATTAAAATTCGAAATAAATTATAAAAACGAAGGAAATATTGGTTTGAGCGATTTAATTGTAACTGAAAAACTAGATAGTAATATTTTAGATGAAAGTTCATTAAGTATTGATGGGGGATCGTATGACGGTAGCAATAAAACAATTACATGGAAAGCTTCCGATCATAGTCAATTAAAGAGGCTCAATCCGGGACAGAGCGGTAAGATTGATTTTTCAATTGAAGTGAAAAGTGTTATTCCTATAACGAGTATCAATGATAAAAATTTTATTGTTTCCGGCTTGGCTAAAATTGATAGTCCAGATATTCCGACTCCTGTTAATGGCAATAAGGTGATTGCAAGTAACGCTGTGAACATGAAATTAAATTCCAAACTTATTTTAACGGCAAGTGGATATTATAACGATGCTAAAATTTCCAACTCTGGTCCGCTTCCTCCAAAGGTGGGCAATGAAACAACTTACACGATACATTTATCCGCAATGAATGTTTCTAACGATATCTCTAATGCTAAGGTTGAGATTGTTTTGCCGACCGGAGTGATGGCAACGGGAAAAATTTATCCTGAAAATGAGCCACTTTCTTATGATGAGAGAACAAATGAGATTTTTTGGGATTTGGGAACATTAAGCGCGGGAACGGGGATAACATCTTCGGCAAGGGAAATTTCTTTTCAAATTAAAATCAAACCGGCTATCAATCAAGTTGGTAATGAGGCGGTGCTTTTCAACCAGGCCGTTTTTTCCGCAAAGGATTCATTTACCAATGAAAATTTGTCATTTACAGCTAAAGGAAAAACAACCAAGCTTTCTGAAGATGGAAGCATTGGAGATAACTATAAAATAACAAATTGATGAAATGATATTTGAATTGGATCGGATGATAAAAACGAGAAGAATCGGAAGGCTTGCCACAAAGAGTGGAATAATTACCACCCCGTTTTTTATGCCTGATGCGACGCGCGGTTTTGTGAAATCGCTTGATCGTGAAGATCTTTTGGCAGTCGGAGTATCTCCTATGGTGGTTAACACCTATCATCTCTATTTGCAACCAGGAACAGAGCTGGTGGAAAAAGCCGGAGGCATTCATCAGTTTATGAATTGGCATTTGCCATTGCTTTCGGACTCGGGTGGCTATCAAGTTTTTTCTTTGATTCATAAAAATCCCAAAATGGGAAAAATTACTGATGAAGCTGTTTTTTTTAAATCTCCCCTGGACGGATCGACACATATTATTTCGCCTGAAAAATCAATTCAAATTCAATTTGATTTGGGGGTTGATATGATGGTGGTGCTGGATGATGTGCCACCAAACAGCTATGCAAAAGAAAAAATTCAAGATGCTGTTGAGCGAACTGTTCTTTGGGCTACGCGTTGCAAAATTGAATATGAAAAACAACTAAAAAAGAGAAAAATATCCAAAGAAAATCGACCGTTGATTTTTGGAGTAATTCAAGGTGGAAACTATGCCGACTTGCGAAGATATTGTGCCGAAAAATTGGTC
>JAJYBE010000025.1 GCA_021779205.1 bacterium | reverse complement strand
TTCCAGATGGCTACAAAACAATTTCCGCTAAAAATAATCCGGATATTATCGTGGTAATCGGAAAAGATTTAATTGAAAAATATAATATGGCGGAAAATTCAATTGACGAATTCAAAAAATCAGAAGATCAACAAAGTTATTTAGACATAACCAGCCCGAAAAAATAGGGTTATAAAATTTCTCGGTGAAGTTAATAGTTACTTTTTTATTGGAGCGGGTAACGGGAGTCGAACCCGTATCTCTACCTTGGCAAGGTAATATAATAGCCGCTATACGATACCCGCGTTTTTTTAAATTGCCCTAAAAAAATAAAGCTCTCTAAAAAAATATTTATCATTGTGCCGAAGGGCAGAGTTGAACTGCCGACGCAAGGATTTTCAGTCCTTCGCTCTACCGCTGAGCTACTTCGGCTCTAAACTGCCATGTGGATCCTATAGGACTCGAACCTATAACCCCCTCGGTGTAAACGAGGTGCTCTAGCCATTGAGCTAAGGATCCAAAAAAAAAGCAAACTGTGGGCGAAAGAGGACTCGAACCTCCAAGGGATTGCTCCCACAAGCACCTCAAGCTTGCGCGTATACCAATTCCGCCATCCGCCCTAAAAAATATGCTGAATTTTTCACGCAACTAAAAATCTTATTCTACTTTTGATTCATCTGCTTTAGGAACAACAATTTCTTTTTTCGGATCTTCTTTCTTTTTAGAGCTATCCTTTGGCACCTTCTTAATATCTTTATACTTCATACGACTTTGTTTTGTAGTGAGCGTTCTGACATAATATAATTTCGCTCTCCTTACCTTTGCTCGCTTGATCAATTCCACTTTTTCAACATTTTTCGATCCAAGAGGAATAATCATTTCCACGCCAACTCCGCGCGAAACTTTTCTGACTGTGATTATTTTTGAAGAACTTTGTCCGCCCTTAATTGCGATAATCAAGCCTTCAAAAATCTGCGTACGCTCTTTTCCACCTTCCTTGATTCTCAAAGAAATTTTAACCACATCGCCACTGCGAAAATCTTGCATTTCTTTCAGAGCTCTTTGTTTATTGTTAAAATCGATGATTTTCTTTTCCATAAAATTGTAAAACGGTTATTACTTTAAATTAAAAAGGCGCAATGTCCTTTACATCCTCAAAAACACCGCTAATCAATAAAAGCGCTATTTTTTTACTTTTTTATACTATCTCTTTCCAAGTATTTCGTCAAGAGAAAAAGAAAACTTGTCAAAATTATATAGAAATGACAGAGAAAAAGAAAACTCGACCTAAACCGCAAAAAAAATCAAAAACATACGATAACCTACCGATGACCGACTCCTTTAGGGGTATCCAGCTATCCATTTATCTATTCCGCAACGCTACCGGTAAAATACGCCTCCAACACCTTATCCAGCGCATCGGTTTTTGAAACATTATGTTTACGCAAAAAATTGTTCAAAGAAACATACACATTTGAAACAATTTCACTATCACAATTATACATAATTCCGTTCTTCGATTTCGCATTCAATTCACCGCAAATCCATTCTTTACTGATTTTCTGCTCGCTATCGCTAGCCACCTTTTCCGCAACTTCTTTTCGCTGATCAATTTCATCTGAGACACCTTTTTCATATTTCTTTTTCAGCAATTCAAATTGTTTTGCTTGTATGCGAATTTTTTTTATCTCTTCTTCATCATCTCTAATTACCACTTGATACAGCAACTCGGCCAATGTTTGTCTGTAATTTTCCCAATCAATGGCATCTCCCCTTGAAATTTTTTCATTGATATGCTCAATCAATGGTAAATTTATTTTTTCGATTTCCGCTTTCTTATCCTCTCGAATTTGTTGTTGCGCTAACTCTGTCTCAAAATTCAATCTAGACATATTTTTTTTCTTAAATTATTAATAAAAAATTATTGACTATGAAACATTTCCTTGGCTGCATTCCATAGCTCGGGATGATTTTGTGTTGCTTTTAACCAATACCACCATTCCACCCCCCAAAGATAAATTTCCGGAAAACCAACTTTCTTAGCAAAGGAAACATTCTCCCTAAGCTTATCAACATTCATCGAAACAAATTGATTTGCCAACGGCTGATTAGTTGTCCATCCGGCAATCCAAGGCTCCGCTTGCAACTCAATCACAATGGCATTTTTTTGTCCGACTATCAATCTATTCATCCAATACTTAAATTGAAAAAAACGCGGACCAATCGGATATGTATAAAAACCATACTTATTACTATAAATCGTGCGATACATTGTCGTTCCAAAAATATCAGCGCGTTTTTCCGCATTTGTCCAAAGACTAAGTTCGCCTGAATCAGTGATAATAATTTTTCGACTAGGATCGGATTGTCTTACAACGGCAATTTCATTATCAAGCAAGTTAGCATCCAACGCCGGACATTCCCCAAATTTTAAAAACGGTTCGTTTTCCACTTGCCAATATTTTACTGAAGAATTTTTTTTATAGCGATTAACCACGACTTCCATAAATTTAACCAGTTCCGCTTTTCTTTTGACATCATCATTTTTAACATACTCCGGGATAGCACATTCCGGCCAGCGAGGCACTTTTTGCCCAATTGCCAAAATTATCTCCGCATTTCTTTTTTGCGCTTCCGCTAATTGCCAATCCAGATCGGCAAAATCATATTCACCTTCTTTTGGCTCTACCAAATCCCAATACACGGGAATTCTAATTTTTTTTACGCCCAAATCATCCAGTGTTGCCAAATATGCTTCACGCCAATTCAAACCTATATCACCGGCATAACGCAACGAAAAAGTTACTCCCAATTTGGCATTAGCATTTTCTTGCCATACGGGAAAATTAAAAAAAATAAGGATTACGCTTGCCAAAGAAAAAAGCACTAAAAAAATCTTAAAAAATATTTTTAAAATTTTTTTTAATGTATTCATTTTTTATTTATTTTATTTAATTATTAATATCGCCTAATATGTGAAACGAGAAATACCCCAGTACCGATCAAAACAACGGCAATAGATTTTTGCAAAACACCTAATGGACTTTTTGTCCTTTTAAAAATTGAGGGAAACCAAAAAGCCAAAACCACTTCAAAAATAAATACAAAAGCATATTCCAATGAAACCAAAGCGTTAACAACAGTTACATCTCCCAACGAAATAGCATAGTTAAGCGCAATAGAGCCAAGCCCTCCCAGTGTTTTGGTTATCACAAAGAGTGTGCCTGATTGATAGTGTTCGGTTTGCGGTTTTTTAAATTTGTGCAAAGATTTTAAAATAATTTTTCGCCAATTGGAAAAAAGCAATAAAGAAAAGGCTCCAAAAAAAAGACCGAAGCGCGTCCAAATAAAAATATTGATAAATTTTCCATCGTTATACAAATGTTTAAAAAGCGTGAAAGCTAGAGCTAAAAGCGCCCCGGCTAAAATAGCATGATAAAAACCTTTGAAAAATTTATCTTTTTTTCGCCTAGTCAAATCCACCGAAACCAACAATCCACCAGAAATCAGAATGAAAACGCCAAGCAATTGACGAAAAAAAAGCCGATCATGCAAAATAAATAATGAGAGAAAATAGGTAACGATTGGGGTAGTCGCCACGACTACCGGAGTGACCTGACTAGCGTCACTTTCTTTTATGGCATAAAATAATGCCAAAATGCCATAAACAAAAATCGTTCCCGCCAGAATTCCCACGAATAGCTTTCCAAAACCGATAAAATGAAAACCGAAAGGAAAAAAAAGAAGCGCAAAAGAACTTAATATGCCGGAATAAAAAGCATAAATTACCGGATGGGAAATTTTATTGGAAGAAAGAAGAAACTTATCCAAAATCGTTTCCAGCGCAACTAGCAAATAAGCTAGAATTGAGATAATAAGCCAAAGCATAAAAGCATAAAAAAAATTATACCGCTATTCTTTTTTCATTATAGCATAAAAAAAATTTACGCAAAAAAGATTAATGCGGTCTTTTCATTAAGAATTCCATTTTTCATAATATAACCGTACATTAGCAATCCAATTTTGCACATCAGAGGAACCTTGCTTTGGGCAGCTTGATCCGCATTTCCAAAGAATCATTTTTTCCGGTGTATCTATTTTGTTTTCTAAAAGTCTTTGAATCCTTCCGCCAACGACATCAATAGCTTGCTTGGGATTGTCAAAGCAACTATAGCCGGAGGTTGTTTGATTTTCCGTTCCGCGATAACCCCAATAGTTAAAACAATCCTCTTCATCCTTTTTCGGCGAATATTGCCCCCAATCACTTTCCTTTTTAGCAATAGCAATTAAAAATGATGCTACTTGCGGACCATATTTATCAATATATGGCAACATTTCTTCAATCGGATAGCCAGATACCAATTCATTGCGTTTTTCTTTCACCAACTTTTCTTTTTTCTCTTGAACATTTTCAAATGCTCTTTTTTTTATTCTCCAAAGCGGATCAAACTTGCCAAAATCGATTTCTGAATATTTTTTATTTAGCCCGCTCGGCGCTTCGGCTAACGAACTATTTTTTATGCCAAAATAAACTGAAAAAAACAACCCTATAAATATTATGAGTGTTATTTTTGTCAATTTATTTAATTTTCTAATCGACTTCCCCCGTAAATTCGACAGATTGTCGCCCATAAAAAACTATCTCCCCCGCAATCACCGCTTCATGGCAAAGCCAGTTATCCGCTTATTGAAAACTTATGCATTATAACAAGCCCCATAAACCTCGTCAAGCATAAAAAATTTTCCCTACCTTTCCCAATTCGTCAATTGCTTCAAGCACAATCTTCATTAATTTATCGTTTTTATGAACAACTATGTTGCTTTGCACTTGCTTAAGTGCATCATTGTGAGACATTTTTCCACGTTCAACAGCTGCTTCATATTGATCTAGCGCGATAAGCGCCCTGCCATCCAAAGCATCCAGATATTTTTCCATATTTCCAGAAGTTTTGGTATCTGGTAGAATTTCTTTATTATTTTTTAACAAAAAATAAGGATCTATTTCTCGATCAATATGATGCGAACCGGCAATCAGCCTAATATGCTCATTTATGCCCTGTGAATATTTTTCCAAAATATCATGCGTCCATTGCGCGTGTTTATCCCAAAATTGACGCATTGTGGTTTTCCCGCCAATATTATATTTTTCAAGCGTTGCAAGTACTTCATCAACTTCATTTTCATCAAAAACTTCCTTTATTTTTTCAGTCAATAAAGCATCCGACTCACGAATATTTTCACAAGCGAATATTTTTATAATTATTTTTCGTTCCTCAAAAGTAGCCTCAACCGGACCGGACTTTCCTATATCATGCAAGATTGCCGCCATGCCGGCATCAATGCGCTGCTCCTTGGAAAAATGCAAATTCAGATATTTTTCAGCGCACCGTTTTTCCAAGAAATCTAAAACATTTTTCATTCCACATTCAATACTTCGAGAATATTCATTAAACCGAGATTTTTTTTCCAATAAAATCAATATGTCAATTATATTCTTATGCAAAAACTCATGAAAACCAATTTGTTCTAAGCTGGCATAAACTTTTTGACTAAATGAATCATTTTTCCAATCCGATTTCCAACCTGGAAACTTTTTATTTTCATTTAATTCAAAGTTATCAAACATAAACTTGCGTTTTAATTATTACAACAACGGCATTCATCACGCCGATATCTTAATTTTCTACATCTTTTTAGTTATTCTAAAATAAAAACATCTTCAATCTTGCTGCTAAGCGCTTTTGCTATTTCATAAGCCAGTTTCAAAGAAGGATTATATTTGCCTTTTTCTATGAACAAAATTGTTTCTCTCCTGACACTTACTTTTTTAGCAAGACCGTCTTGCGTTAAATTATACCTAGCGCGAAGCTCTTTTATATGATTATCCATACTTATTTCTTTTCAAGAATAAAATACGATATGCCTTTTGCCATAAATCCCGCAACTAAAGTTCCTATCAAAAAAGGATCGACCGCAAAGACACCCTTGAGATTATTAAAACTTATTTGATAAATAATTCCTATAGCTAAAACGAAAACCATTGCCCAAGAAGCATTTCTTTCTGCTATTGCTTCATTTTTTTCCTCCAATTCATCTTCTTTTAATGTTGCCATAATCCTTAAAATATCCCCAATAAAAAGCGCAATTAAAATAATAGTGACTCCATTTTTTACCAAATCGTTAGAAAAAGAAAACGACTGAACAAGCGATATTGCAACAACAAAAACTCCAACATACAGCCATCCTTGCCATGTGCAAGGAGTCAACCCCCAGCCACCATATTTTCTTTTTCGAAACCACTCTGTTTTTGCAAGCATATATTTTGCTTATTAAATTGTTATATTATTACAACTTTATATTATATAAACATCACATTCTTGTCAAATACGCAAACGCGCTGACGGACCAAAGCCATTCTTGGATTTAAAATAAATTTATATGCCATCCAAAATATGACCATCTCTCTATGACAGCCTCAATTCCAGCTTTTCCTTCACTTTCTCCCATTTTGGATATTTAGCGCCCAATAACTTATAAAATTGCTTGTCATGATTTTTATGCTTCATATGGCATAATCCATGGGCAATCACATAATCAATACAATCTTTAGAGGCATGAATTAGAAGCGGATTAAGAATAATGCTTCTGCCCCGGGTATAGCTACCCCAGCGCTTTTGCATCTTTTTAATTTCCAGTCTCGGCTTGTGATCGTAATCAAATTTTTCAAACACTTCTTCATACCGCTCCGTCATTCCTGGCTTCTGCTTGCAGCAAGCTTTATAACCCTCCCACTCTTTGCAGTCTGTTTAAAAAACTTTCATTTTTATCCTCCTTGGATAAAATATTTTTTTAAAACTTATCAAAAATTTCCCATAAACCTTTGACAAAAAACAATAACACGAGTTTAATAAAAATACAATCTTCAATAAAAAACTATGAAAATAAACTTTCCCTTACCTACAGACGGAGAATATCATCAATATTGCCAAGAATGTTATTCTGAAGATATTCATCGAATCTTTGAGGGAGAAAAAACATTTTATCTTTGCAATAAATGTAGCGCTAAATCACCTCGCCTTATTGTTGTTGATCCAAAGACTACCTGGTGGATAGATGAAGTAACAAAAGAATATTGGCATGAAAGTGTGGGTATTTTTGTCTTTAATGAAGATAACGAAGCTTTATTTTTTGAACGAACCAATTATCCATTTGCATTCGCCATACCAGCAGGACACCTAGATACTGGCGAAAAAGCTGAAATGGCAGCGATAAGAGAACTGGAAGAAGAAACGGGTATAAAAATTAACGCTGTTAAACTTTTTTCAGAAGAAGATGTTATCGGTGATCAATGTAGCAGAGGAGCAGATAACCATAGGTGGCATCTTTATACAGCTCATGTGAAAAACATTGGCGAAATAAAGATAAACGATGAAGGATTAAGACCAACCTGGCTTACTCTTGAAGAAGCATTGCAAAAAGAACTCGTATATCCTGTTCGCTATTTTATTGAAAAATACGGCAGTAAACTTCTTGCATAGGTTCGAACTCCATTTTGGGGTAATAAAAAGTAAGGCGTATTTTAGCCTTATTTTCACTAGCTCCAAAGCCTGGAAGAAGTCCGAACCGCGCTTCAAAAAATAAGAGTCTCTTTTTTTGAACTAGCTAATCGTGCGGTTTTCGTGCGTAAATCTCGCCAGCTTTATTTCATAAAAAGCATCGTACTGACAGACCTGAGCACAAATGACACGCCATATCAATATCAATCATTCTTTTTCTTTCTTCTGAAAGTTGATGCTGCTTATAATACTGATCGCGGCAACACCAATAAAGAAAACAACGAGCGACAATGGGTTAGCTGAATTTACTTGTCCCAACTGAAAAAGCACATAACCAATCAGAATATTAAACAAAGCCCAAGCCACGTTGATCGTCGGAGATGAGAGTCCTTTGCCGGGAGGTTTGGCAAACGGTGAAGGAAATTTATTACCCGAAACACCTTGAACAAAATGCGGAACCGCATTTGCCAAAAAGATCCCTGCGAATAAACTAGCTATATATAGATATAAAGTCATGTGCAAATTGTATCACTTGCGCAAGATATTTACAAATCGCCGCTCTGATGCCTGGAGGAAGTTCGAACTTCTTCCATTAAATCGTAAGACCAAAATTGGATAATGTCAGAACTTTTCTAAATAAGGAGATGCTTGTATGTCCAATCAAAAATATATCGAAATCTTTGAATATTTCTTGCTTTAATAATTTTTAAAATATACCGCTCTCCTCCAGGTATTCGATTATTGAAATTTATCGCTTGAAATTTTATTTGTTGCAAGAGAAGTTTATATTTACTAGCAAATTCAAGGTAATTCAAAAAATTAATTTTCTTTTTATTCTTATAGATCCTTGAAAAAATCTCGGGATTACCAATGGCGCTTCTACTAATCATAACTCCGTCAAAATAATTAAGAAATCTATCATAGTTATTTTCATTTATATCTCCTGAATAAACAATAGGCAAATTTATTTCTTTTCTCAATGACCTGGCAAACTTTGCATCTGGAACATCCTTATATTCTTGTTAGATGATTCTCAGATGAATAACAATCTCATCACAATATTTATTCGCAATACTTATTATTTTTTTGTGATTTGCGTTTTCCTTAATTTTATAGATAGAGGCTTTTACGAGACGAAAAAACTGCCACTGAAGACAGTCTTTTCTTGAGTTTTTCGTGGCTCCCTCTACTGAACAAACTTAGAACTTTTGAATGGATTGAATTTGATAAAATATTTCAATAATTAAATCTAAAGTTGATATAAAAACAGAAAACCCATCCAATAGAACAGACGAGTTTTCTGTTTTCTACTGATGGGTTCATTTTTTTTCAGGAATCAAGACGATTCCATCAAGAGCGTCCGCGGACCAAAGATGAACATCTTCGTTGCCTTCTTTTCCCTTAATGAGAATTCTGCGACCTCTGGCGACATGTCTCCAGTTGATGCCTAGCTGTCTCAAAAACCACTTGTTCATCTGAAAAGATACGCTTGAATCCTTGAGATTGATACTGATCGAGTCCTTATGAACGACAACATCAGAAATTAACAATTCTCTCCACAATTTTAGCATAACTCCCCTCCCTCTTTGGCTGTATTTTGTAACAACTATTACCAACAAAAAAGCATAGCACAATGCTATACTTTTGTAAATACCCGGCTCGCATATCAGGACAGCTTCCGAACATTTGATTGGCTGGCGGATTTGCCTGATCCAGCCACAATTATCAAGCAAACGAGGCAATTACTGGCATTGGTTTGATAATTGTCGAGATTTTTATGTATCTTGATTTGCTCTCATGGTACAATTACTGTGAATAGCAATCTATTTGTGCTGATAAAAAAATCATGAAGATTAAAACAAGCTCCACGCTACCATCCACAAGAAAAATATATATTGATGAACTCCAGAGAATGGTTCGACTTTTTGATTTTATCGCAATACTGATGTCCATGCAGGAACTTAGCTCACTATTAATTAATCAGACTGGCTTAAATATAAATCTAGAACTTGAGTTTCATTTAGTGCCTAAAAAGAAACATCAAATACTGCTATCTAGAGATTTTATTCCATTTCTTGCAAAACAAGCCATTTTAAATTCTTCTAGCTCCCCAGCTAAATTCAACGATTTAGACTTGATAAATTTAGCATACCAGTACGGCAACTTAGAAACAGACCTAGATCATATGAATCCTCAATCGAAAGATGCATGGCTATGGATATTGAGAGCAACTAATCACCAATGGTTTTATCTCCGTCTTCCTTCAATGATAATTGCTAGGTATGTATACCTTTTTAACGAGGTTTTTAATTGCGATCAAGAACTGAAGAGTAGGGTCGACAAACTTCTTGGACTTGAATTTTTCAATATTCTAAAGATAGGTACTTGTATTTGGGCTAATTTCAGTCCAAGGCCAGAGGGTTTTACTACTTCATTTGAAAAAAATAATTACATGCATACCACCATATTGCAATTGAGGCCACTACTTACTGAAGATAATATAAATAAATTTTTATCAATATTTTCCATAAATCAAGCTCAGTTCAAAGAAGAAAATAAAAAGTATAAACTTACCAGTAAACTACTTAAAAAATATGAGTTTAACCCTCTGCAGAGATATCCCGTAATTAAAACCGATTCAAGAAAAGAAAATGAAAAGTTTATAATACCTTCTTTGGCTGATTTTTCATATGCCTGCTTTGAAGGAATGTATTATGTTTTGCTGGATAAATTAGAAAGTTCTGATAAGGAAATTTTATTTCAAAAGCTTGGCAACGCATTTGAGAAATATATTGGCGATTTAATAAAACACTATAACCTTGCTCTATTTTCACAGGCCAACTTATTATCAGAGCAAACTTACAAAGATAAAACGGAAGTAAAAAGTGTCGACTGGTTGCTTGTTTCCAATGAATACATTTTTCAAATTGAGTGTAAAAAACGCAAATTAGACAACTACTCAAAAGTAGGCCTTGAGAACAAAAATAAAGTCGGAATATCTAGTTTTCTAACGAGCATTGCCAAAGAATCAGACAAGTTTCCCAAAAAAGAAAACCACATCAAGGATGGAAAAGTTGAAAAAGTAAAATACTCAAATCAAAAATTTATCAATGTTATTGTATATTTAGATGAAATGTTCGCAATGAACGAATATGCTAGGAATGAAATAAAATCCAAGATGAAAACACGAGGGGACAATTTCTACATACTTGGATGTTATGAATTTGAAATACTATGCCAACATGTAAGCGATAAGCACTTAAACCTCAAAGATGCTTTGGATGATTTAACGAAAAAGAGGGTGGAAATTTATTCAATAAATTTCTTAGATAAAATTTATCATGATTTTTTTGATTAACTCCGGGTCAATTCCTTCCAATATAAGATTGAAACCTATTTTCAAAAAAGAACGTATATTCGCAATTCGGTGAAGATGGAATTATTCAAGAAATATTTAATATCATTGGTCTTGACTCAAAAACGTGT
>JAJYBE010000081.1 GCA_021779205.1 bacterium | reverse complement strand
CCTATCCCAATCGGGAATCTCTCTTTCTCGAAAAAAACCATGCGCGTTGCCAACAGCAACTGCCAAAGCATCAATTCCCGTTTCATCAACGAATTGTTTTGCCTCAAGAGGATCAGTCATGTATTTATCCCAATCAACATCCATCATTTTATGCTCGCTTAAATAAGGGACATTACCTAATTCCCCCTGAACAGCTGCGCCTCTTTCATGACAAAAATCAACCACTTTTTTTGTTATTTCAATGTTATCAGAAAAATTTTTGCGAGAACCATCATACATCACAGAAGTGAATCCAGCAGTCATAACGCGCTGAATAATTTCAAAACTATGCCCGTGATCAAGATGAATTCCAATGGGAATTTCCGGCGCGTAAAATTCCGCCTCATTTTTGATTAGGTTAAAAATCCCCCTTAATCCGGCATACTCCAATGTTTTTTCGGAAACCTGAATAATGATCGGGGAATGCAAATCCTTGGCTGCCCGCACAATTCCTTGTGTAGTTTCCAGATTAACAGTATTAAATGCCCCCACGGCATAACCACCTTCTTTGGCTTTAATTAGAATTTCCTTGACTGATGTAATCATAGTTTTTTTTTAAAATTTAATTTTTATTTCTTCACTGGAACCATTGCCTTTGTCGCATTAATATTTTTATCGCTGGCCTTTTGCGTAATTACTATCAGATTAGCCTCTTTTGTATCTTGATCATATCGCACATCGACTGAATCATTTAATCGCACATCAGCAATTTGTCCAACTTTCGGCTGAATATTTTTATCCACCGACAACATTACCGGAGTGGATCCACTAATGCCCACTGCCACATCACCTTGCGCCGTAGTGATCGTCATCGTTTTTTCAGCAATCACTTTTACCGACCCGGCGGTTTCAATTATTTTCGCATTATTGTTATTTTTCACATCAAACATATTGTTACTATTTTTTGGCTGCGAAGAAACTGGGGAATTGCTATTTTTTTTATTATTTACAACCCTTGCCACTACCCAAAAAATCGTAATGACTAAAATAATCACAATAACCACGATTGTTAATGTCTTTCGTTTATTCATATTTTTATTATTTTTTTATTTATATTGTCTGATTATACTTTTATTATACACTATTTTTATTTTTTTGCGAAACCCTAACTGTTGTTTTATTGCATTGGCAACTCAATAATAAATCTCGAACCCTTATCTTTTCCTTCCGATTCAACCCAAACTTTTCCACCATTTCCTTCAATCATTTTCCTTCCCACAAAAAGCCCCAATCCCGTTCCTCCCGTATTAAGACGATTAATATCTTTTCCGCGAGAAAATTTTTCAAAAAGATAAGGCATTTCTTCTTTAGGAACACCAATTCCCGTATCGGAAACGGTTATTCTAATATGCTTTCCAAAAAGACAACTCAACTCATTTTTATCGCACAAGCCAACTAACAAAGAAACGCCTCCTCGCGGGGTATATTTTATGGCATTATCAAGCAAATTGGAAATCACCTCCCGCACCTTTCCCCCATCAATCCAAAGCTCCGGAAAATCAATATTTGATTTTTTATAGTCCAAATAAAGTCCTAGATTTTTAGCCTTAGGATAAAGCGTATCGACCACTTCCCTGCAAAGATCTTCTATTTTGACATTGGAAAATTCATATTCCAAGCGACCAGATTCAATACGGGAAACATTAAGCAAATCCTCGATCAAATTAACCATTCTTTCATTACTATCAAAAGTTTTTTGCAAAGCGATTTTTTGCTCGGGATTGATCGTGCCATAAGATCCTTCTATGAGCATTGAGAGATAACCTTTTATTCCTGTTACCGGAGTGCGCAATTGATGAGATGCCATAGAAATAAATTCCGTCTTGGCGCTATCCAATACTTTTAATTTATCATTGGCGATCGCCAAAAAATCAGCCATTTTTTGCAACTGCTCTTTGCGTTCATTGATTTCTTTGTTTGCTATTTCCAATTCTTCCTTCTGTTTCACCTCTTTTTTAACCGAATGCACCAAAATCCAACCAAAAACCATTGCTATAAAGAGCGTAATAGCTGTAAGAATTTTATTGGTGTCGTTGCGGATAAAAGCAAACTGAGAAGCAATGAGAATCACCAAAGCGACAACCATGGCTTGTGTAGCAATAAGCTTTACATTTAAAAATTGATACTCGACTATTGCATAAGCGATAGAAATAATTAGCAATAAACTGCCTATTGGCGCAAATAAGGAGGCGTTCGGAAAGCCAAAAATTTGCAAAACTACATTTGTCATAAGAACCCATGCGGCAGAAAAACCAAAACCACAAAAAATAATTTTTATTTGCTTTTTTGCTTCAGTATTCTTCATCCTAAATTTTTTATAGAATACGATTAAAGATCCGGCTATATAAAATACTGTCACTGCTATAAATAATTCATAAAAAGGTCCCACTATAGTTTCGCATTCCGGAGGTGGTGTCAGGCCCTGAATGTTATATTTTGTAGCGGAAAATAAAATAAACGGCAATATGGGTAATAAAAATAAAAAGGTTTTTATTCTTGTCATTGTAAATTTATTCTCTAAATCATCAGAAAAAAAGTATATGAAAATAAAAAAAATAGCAGGAATAAATATTCCTATCACAGAAAGCCTATCATACAATAAAAC
>JAJYBE010000080.1 GCA_021779205.1 bacterium | reverse complement strand
GAAAATGACGGTTTATTATCTCAAACCAAGATGCTCGGCGAAAATTTCTCCAACACAGATCTTGTTCTTGTTGATCAAATGGCTTCAGGCGACGGCTGGTCAATGATTAGCGGTCCGATGAATTTTCTCGAGGGAAAACAGGCAGTCTATTTTTTCAATCCAAACGATCTTTTTAAGATTGATCTGAAAAAATTCAGCAATGTTTATTTTATTATCCCCAATGAAAATTTGGCTCTTTATGAAAAATTCGGCATACTGGAAAGATTGATTCCCCAAAAGGATTATCAATTGGAAAAAAGATATCTCCTCGTCCCAGATCTTTTGAAAGATAATGGTTTTTTTCAAGAGTTGCCAATTGAAACACAAGACGCTATCAAAGGAAAAATTTATTTATTAAAACAATAGCCATGCCATTCGATCTGACTAAGGAAATAAAATTAGACGAAAAAAATTACCTGCGCTATCGGCGCTTGCAGGTCTTTTTCTATGCCTTTTGTTTCGCTTCCGCGCTCTATGTGGCTTATTTTGTCTTCTTTCCCACTCAAACATTCAATTTTTCTTTTACAATGCTCACATCCAACAAAGGCAATGCTCTTAATCCCCGCGATATCAAAGGAGTCCTAATTACTGACGGAAAATTTCCCGCTGGGCAAAAAAATTACTTTGATGCCTCACTAGTCGGCAGCTTTTCCAATATTAAGTTGAGTTTCACCCCAAACAAACAGTCACCAAGTCCAGAAAATTCCCATATTGATTTGCGCAAATCTTATCGCGCCTTTCTTTATCCCGAAGGGCAGTCTATTGGATTCAAAGATGGAACATTGCTTAAAAATAATAATAATTTCTATTTAATTTCCGACGGAAAATTAAGAAAATTTGGAAACTCTGCAATCATCACCGCTCTGGGATTTTCCGAAAATGCTTTTATCACTGCCGCGGATACTGATTTAAAATATAATCCCCTGGGAGAAGAAATCACGGACGCAAAAAGCTACCCTGCCAATTCAATTTTCAAAATCAACGACAACTATTATTTACTGAATACCGCTGGAATACTGGAAAGATTTGTCAGCACCGGAGCTTTTCATAGCCAATACAATGAAAATTTGGCCATCTCCAAGCCTGTTGATTTTCTTAAAAACTATGCTCTGGCAGAAAATCCGATTGGCTTTGCCGATGGTTCATTAATCTCCTACGGATCATCAGCCTACATCGTCAGTAAAGATAAAATCTATCCCATCGGCGACCCGGATATTTTTATCAACCAAGGTTATGCCTGGGATGACATAATCACGATTAGCGGCGATGAATTTTCTCTTTATGCCAAAGAAAAACTCTTCACTCTCACGAGCATCCACCCTGACGGAACAATCTTTTTCACACCTGACACAAATAAATGGTACCAGATTGAAAACAGAGAAAAACATGAACTGCCTTCCTCAGTAATTGCCCAGTCCTGGCTCAAAAAAAATCCCATCTCAGTTTCCGCCAAAAGCCTTGAAATCCTGGGCGGATGCGACCTCAAAAAAGAGCTCTTTGGTAATTATTCCTGCATTATCCCTTTGGATGATACACAAGATACGGCGGGGAAATATTATGAATTCACTTTTGTCGCAAAAAATAACCTTAAAATTGACAATCTCAATCTACTCTATGAAAAAAATATGACCATGCAAAACTTAAAACTAGCCATAAGAAGCATGATTCTAAGAATAAAAGCGCGCTATGGCATTCAAAGCGCACCACAAAAATAATCAATACGCCTATGCAACTCACTAAAAATACACTTACAATTTTCTACAAACTCCTGCATGATAGCCTATTCATGGCGCTTATTTTTTTCATTCTCTCGCTCATCACGGAAGCCATCCTTCCCGGTATTATAATTTCTCATATCGGCTTTTCCAAGATGGTCATCGCGATTCTGCTCAATATTTTCCTACTGAAATTATTAGCAAAAAAAATTGCGCCCAAACAAATCGACGCAAATACTTACTCAAAAGGCAGCGGGATAAAAAAAATCATCATACCGCTTCTAGCCCTCTCCGCTCTTCTTTTTTTTAACAATCAACTAGGTTTGAATATTTTTTTGAATTTATTTTTTCTTCTAGCCAGCGCAACTATCGGATATCTTGGCTATCAAGTCCTATTTGATTAGCTCTTGATGTATTCCAGTGTTTCTTTCGCGCATTTTTCCCAAGAAAATTTTTTAATTTGCAAAAGACCCTTTCTAACCATTTCAGCTCTCAAGATTTCATCATTCAAAACCAATTCGATCTTTTCCGCCAAATCGGCTGGACTTTTTTCTTGAAAATACATTGGCGCGTCTCCGCCAGCCTCTTTCAAGCTTGAGTTAGGCGCGCAAATCAGCGGTACGCGTGAAGCCAAAATTTCAAGCACCGGAATACCAAAACCTTCATAGAGCGAAGGGAACACATATACACCCGCTCCCCGAACCAATGTTCCCATATCCGAAAAAGTCAGCATGCCCGGGGTGAGAATATCTTTTTTGAAATGGCTTTTTTCAATTTTCCCAAAAACACCATCCGCTAACCACGCTCGCTCACCAGCAATCACTAATTTTATTTCTGACTTGGTTTTTTCCTTAAAAAGATTAAAAGCATCCACAAGCACTCCTAAATTTTTTCTAGGCTGAATC
>JAJYBE010000001.1 GCA_021779205.1 bacterium | reverse complement strand
AAGTATCGGGGAAAGCCGGTAGTTTAATAAATAATAAATTTAATCAAATACAAAGTATGAAAGAAGAAGAGAAGGCGGCTGTCGAGGCCACGAAAGAACAGCATCATGAAACTGAGCATTATCACAAAAGGAAAAGATGCAGTCTGGAGAAGTGTAAGAAGCATATGTCAAAAATAATCGCCCTAGTGCTTTTGGTGGTTATTCTTGGCGGATTTGGCTATTACAAACTAGTCTGGCAAAAGCATAATTTGACTGAAGCTCAGGCCAAGGCGAAAGTTGATGATTTTATCAACAATAATTTGATGCAAAGCGGAATGAAGGCGAATATTACTTCGATTACCAAGGAAGATGGTATGTTTAAGGTGATGGTGTCAATTGGCACCGGAGCGCAAAAACAGGACATTACATCATATTTGTCAGCTGACGGAACGAAATTCTTTCCTAGCGTAATGGATATTGCTCAAATAGAATCACAGGCTAAACAAAAGCCGGATGCCAATCAAACGGCAGCAGCAGCTCAACAGCCAATTCCTCAAACTGATAAACCAACAGTGGAACTTTTTGTGATGAGTTATTGTCCTTATGGAACGCAAATTGAAAAAGGAATTTTGCCAGTATTAACTGCCTTGGGTTCGAAAATCAACTATACTCTGAAATTTGTTTCCTATTCAATGCATAATGATTTGGCAACCAATGATCGAAAAGAGTTGGATGAAAATTTGAGACAATATTGTATTCAGAAAAATCAGCCAACCAAGTTGAATGCGTATCTGACTTGCTTTTTGAAAAAAGGCCAGGGAACAGAAGCTGATTGTATGAAATCGGCTGGCATTACGGCAACAACAGTGGCAACCTGCATGACGCAAGCAGATGCTCAGTTTAATGTGACGAAAGATTTTAATGACAAGAGTACTTATCAAGGAAGCTTCCCATTATTTGAAGTGAACAAGGCGGATAATGATAAATATGGAGTGAAAGGTTCTCCAACGCTTATAATCAATGGCGTGGAGGCCTCTGCCGCCGGACGAGATTCTGCGAGTCTTTTAAAAACGATTTGCTCAGGATTTAAGACTGCTCCTAAGGAATGTTCAACTACGCTATCATCCGCTGCTCCCGCAGCAGGATTTGGCGAAGGCGCTGCGAGTGCCACTTCTGGTGCAGCTACTGGTGCTGCTTGCGGAAACTAATCTAAAGCTCAGTTAGGTCAAAAAGCCCTGAATAATTCAGGGCTTTTTGGTGTTTAAGGAGGCGCTTGACAGTGTTAGTCTATCAATGTTAAAATAACACTGTAATAATTAAAAAGCAGGATTTGTAAATTTATTGGAATATGAATTTACAAGTTCAAAACAAAATTATGATTCTGACGGCCAAGCAGCAAAATATCCTTGAATCAATTCGAGAACTAATTGATCAGATGAAGGAAAATCCTACTAGCTACCGCTTGCAAAAATTTTTGGAGTCACAGGGGGTGAAAGATAGTCTGAAATCAGTTATGCAAGTAATTGAATCGCTGGAGAAAAAAGATCTTATTAAGCGTGACAAGAATAAGAAGATTTATCTTATTGAAAACGAGAATTATACTAATTTCAAAAATATTTTTTCTGTGCCAGTCTATGGCTTGGCATCTTGTGGCGAAGCTTTGGCTTATGCGCAGGACAATATCGATGGCTTTTTGCAAATTTCCAAAGCGCTGTTTCGTAATAAAGACGAGTCATTGCTCTTTGCAGTGAAAGCACTGGGCGATTCAATGGACAAGGAAAAAATCAATGACGGCGACTATGTTATTTTTGAGAAATATGAACAGCAAGAAGAGCTGGATGGCAAGATTGTTGTCGCAGTGGTGAATGGCATGGCCACCATTAAGCGCTATAAAAAAGTTAGCGAAGATGTGATTGGTCTTTTTCCCAAATCAACCAATCCAATTCATCAGCCAATCTTCATCCATAAATCCGATTCATTCATTTTCGCCGGAATTTTTAGAAAAGTTTTGCCGGTGAAGTATGTGAGTTTATAATTTGCAAATTTAGCAAAAAAAGCCAGCTTCGTGTTATTTGAGGTTGGCTTTGTTTTTCATCTGCGCTAGCTTGCAGTAAAAATCAAAAGGCTTTAAACTAGAGTATGATTTAAAAATTTATGCAAGACGAATTAATTATCCGCGGAGCAAGAGAACATAATCTCAAAAACATCAATCTTGATTTGCCACGGAATAAGTTTATTGTTTTTACGGGAATTTCCGGCTCAGGCAAGAGTACGCTGGCTTTTGATACTATTTTTGCCGAAGGGCAACGGAGATATCTCGAAAGTCTTTCGAGCTATGCCAGGCAGTTTTTGGGACAAATGGGAAAACCGGAAGTTGATTCGATCGAAGGTCTGAGTCCGGCGATTTCGATTGATCAAAAAGCCGCTTCGCACAATCCGCGTTCAACGGTGGGAACGGTGACGGAAATTCATGACTACCTGCGATTGCTCTATGCCAAAATTGGCATGGCGCATTGTCCGATTTGCGGACGAGAAATCGTTAGGCTCTCGACGGATGAGATAGTGAATCGGATTTTAAATATTTGCACGGAAGGAGATAAGAAATCGGCAAAAGACAGTTGTGTGATTGAAATCTTCTCTCCTATTGTACGGGAACGCAAAGGTGAATATTCCACTCTATTGGAAGAAATGTTTCGGCGAGGATTTTCCACTGCTATTGTGAATGGAAAAAAATATGCATTGGATGAAAAGATTGGCACGCGAGTGAAATTGGAACGCTATAAAAAACATAATATTGATATATTGGTTGATAAAGTAGAAATAAATTCGGAAAATATTTCACGGATTTTTGAGGGCGTGGAACAAGCGTTGAATTTGTCGAAAGGAATAATCAAAGTGAAATTTCCAATTTCTAATTTCCAATTTCTAAACAAATCCCAAATCTCAATTTCCAATGACAAAAAGGGTAAAATGCTAAATAAAAGCAAGGCTAGTGAAAAAAATGAAGCCAGTGAGATGATTTTTAATCAGAATTTTTCTTGTCCAATTCATGAGATTGATTTTCCTGAGTTGGAGCCACGCCTATTTTCTTTCAATAGTCCGTTTGGTGCTTGTCCATCTTGTGATGGTCTGGGCATGAAGAAGGAAATCGATCCTGATTTAGTTGTGCCGGATATGAATAAAACCATTGCCGAAGGCGGAATCATGCCGTGGAGTTATAAAAAAAATAATTGGCAGGGAACGATTCTTCGCGCGGTGACAAATTTCTATCACATTCGTGACAATGTGCGGTTGCGGGATTTATCCGATGATGATTTCAAAACCTTGCTCTATGGCGGACCTGAAGCAACTGATATGATTGGCGAAGAAGAAGCGGATGAAATTCCTGTGACGTTGCGGAGCAAGACCGGATCAAGTTGGAAATATAATATGCGTTGGCGAGGAGTGGCGGGCTATTTGCAAGATCGTTATCTCAAGACGGATTCAGAAGCAGTGCGTACAGACATTGAGAAATATATGTCCCAAAATCCTTGTTCGACTTGCCTTGGATCTCGCTATAAAAAAGAAGTGCTTTTGGTGACAGTCGGGGATAAAAATATCCATGAAGTTTCCACTATCAGTGTGAGAGAGACTTTGGATTTTTTTCAAAAAATAAATTTTAGCAAACGCGAAGAACTGATTGCCGGTCGGATTTTCAAAGAAATTCAAAATCGGTTAGGTTTTTTGCAAGATGTGGGTCTTGGTTATCTCTCGCTTGGTCGCGCTGCCAATACTCTTGCCGGCGGAGAGTCGCAGCGCATCCGCCTGGCGTCGCAAATCGGTTCTCAATTAGTTGGCGTGCTTTATATTCTGGACGAACCATCAATTGGTCTCCACGCTCGCGATAATGCAAAATTGCTCTCGACACTTTTGCAACTCAGAGATGTAGGAAATACCCTGATCGTCGTGGAGCATGATGAAGAAACAATGCGTGCGGCGGACTATCTTGTGGACATTGGTCCGGGAGCGGGAAAATATGGTGGGGAAATTGTCGCTGAGGGATCGCCGGCAGAAGTAATGCAAAGTGAAAAATCACTAACCGCCAAATATTTGCGAGGAGATTTGCAGATTGAAATTCCGGCTTCCAGGCGATCTTTAAAAAATAAAAAAACACTTGTGGTGCGAGGAGCGCGCGAGCATAATTTGCAAAACATTACCGTGTCATTTCCGCTCAAAGTTTTGACTTGCGTGACAGGCGTATCCGGTTCAGGAAAATCAACACTAGTAGGGGATATTCTTTACAAAGCGCTTTCGGCTAAAATTATGCACTCACTGGAACGGCCGGGCAAGCACAGTGAAATAGTTGGCGATCATTATCTCAACAAGGTGATTATGATTGATCAGTCGCCGATTGGACGTACACCGAGATCGAATCCAGCAACCTACACCGGACTATTTACGGCGATCCGCGAACTGTTCGCAGAAACAAGGGACGCCAAAGCAAAAGGCTATTCCCCGGGTCGCTTTTCTTTCAACGTCAAAGGCGGACGTTGTGATAATTGTCAGGGCGATGGGTACAACAAAATCGAAATGCAATTTATGCCGGATGTTTATCTGCCTTGCGATGTTTGCGGCGGGAAGCGCTACAACAGCGAAACGCTCAAAGTGAAGTATCGTGATAAAAATATCGCTGATGTATTGGTGATGACCATAACTGAGGCGCGCGAATTTTTTGCTAGTTTTCACGATATTGCTGACAAACTGAAAGTCTTGGAAGATGTCGGTCTGGGCTACATTCAACTCGGTCAATCCGCCACGACACTTTCCGGCGGAGAAGCGCAACGCATCAAACTTTCCACTGAACTTTCCAGGCGTGCAACTGGCGATACGCTTTATATTCTTGACGAACCGACAACCGGTTTGCATTTTGATGACATCAAAAAACTGTTGGGAATTCTCAATCGTTTGGTTGATGCGGGAAACACAGTGATTGTAATTGAACATAATTTAGACGTAATAAAAACCGCCGATTGGATTATTGATCTGGGACCGGAAGGCGGAAAAGAAGGTGGGCGTGTGATTGTTTCCGGTACGCCGGAAGAAGTGGCGAAGTGGGACAAGGAGAGTTGGACGGGGAAATATCTTAAGGAAATCTTAAGTCACTGATTATCGCCGATTTAAAGCAAATGTCAACTAAAATTAGTAAAAAACTGAAAAGTCTGCCGACTTCTCCGGGGGTCTATATTTTTCGGAATAATGCCGGAGAAATTTTGTATGTGGGTAAAGCGACGTCGCTCAAAAACCGGGTCGGATCATATTTTCAAGGGCGCAGTAGATATGCGCGACCGATTGAAATGTTTATTTCTCAAGTGGCGGATATTGAAGTTCGGAAAACCGAAACAGTTTTGGAGGCATATATTTTAGAGCAAGAACAGATCAAGAAGTGGCAGCCGAAATTGAATGTGGACGGAAAAGATGACAAATCATTTTCTTATGTGGCAATTACGAAAGAAGATTTTCCGCGTATATTATTTTTACGAAAAAGGGAGATGGATCAAGATGGTGATATAAAATCAAAATTTAGTAAAATCTACGGGCCGTATATTTCCAAGAAAAATATTGAAATCGCGTTGAAAATCCTGAGGAAAATTTTTCCCTATCATTCCAAGGCGCAAAAAACGGAAAAGGGGTGTCTGGATTTTCAGATCGGGCTTTGTCCGGGGCCGTATGCCGGGGCGATTTCGAAGGAGGACTATGCGAAAAATATCCGGGGCATCTGGATGATTTTGGAAGGAAAGAAAAGAAGTCTCATTGCCAAAATGAAAAAAGAAATGTCAGCGCTAAGCGAGAAGCAGGAATTTGAAAAAGCGCTTAAAGTGCGCAATGCGATTTTTGCGTTGCAACACATCCAGGATATAGCGCTCATCGCTAAGGGCGATGATAATTTCCAATTTCCAATTTCCAATTTCCAAAAAAATTTAAAATTCAAAACTCAAAATTCAAAATTTCGCATTGAGGGTTATGATATTTCCAATATTTTCGGAAAATCGAGCGTTGGATCAATGGTGGTATTTGATAATGCGAATGGGGAAATTGGTCCGAACAAGAGTCAGTATCGCAAATTTAAAATTAAAACTGTAGAGGGTGCGAATGACACTGCTTCAATGGCGGAAGTGCTGGGGCGCAGATTTGGCAATAATTGGCCGATGCCAGACCTCATAATTTTAGACGGCGGACAAGGTCATCTCACCGCTGTGCGTCGCGTGCTCAAAAATTTTCATCTGGAAATTCCGCTTTTGGCTGTCGCCAAAGGTCCGACCCGCAAAAAACTGGATCGCTATGCTTTTGGCAGTGTGCCGGAGATATCCGACGAACTCATAGAACACATCCGCGACGAAGCGCATCGTTTTGCAATTATGTATCATAAGAAGTTGAGAAAGAAGAGGTTTATGGAGTAGAAAAATACTTTGTAAAAAATAAAAACCAACCAACATATCATTCCCACGGAGGCGGGAATCCAGTGTATAGACTTAGTAAAAAATGATCATTCTGGTGTTTTGATAAGCAATATAAATAATAGAAAAATTAGAAGACTAAATCTAATCAATCAGAAGTCGCTCTTGGTTTGGTGGGTGTATATCCTAAGATAGCCTTGCGACTAGATTCCCGCCTCCGCGGGAATGACAATTATTAATTTATGTCAAAAATAAAAATCTCAAAAATCATCCGCTCAAAAAGAAAAAACATCGCGCTGGTGATTTCTGTTGACGCGACTTTGGTTGTGCGTGCGCCTATGTGGACGCCTTTGAGTTACATTGAGAAATTAGTTGAGGAAAAATTTGTTTGGATTGAAAGGAAGATGCGGGAATTTGAAAAGCGACCGAAAGCGGAGAGAAAAACTTTTTTTGAAGGAGAAGAATTTTTGTATCTGGGGAAAAAACATAAACTAGCGCTGACCAGTGGACTTAAGATTGAAATTACTGATGATTTCGAGCTGCTTTTTCCGCGTGTTTTTTTGTGGCGGGCAAAGGCACGGATGCATGATTGGTACAAAAAACAAGCTAAGGAAAAAATTGGCGAACGGACAAAAATTATTGCCAGTAAATTAAATCTTAAATATTCAACACTCAAAATTTCCAATGCCAAAACTAATTGGGGGTCATGCGGGCCGAAAAATAGTTTGAATTTCAATTGGCGGCTGATTATGGCGCCTGAGCGTGTTGTGGATTATGTCATCATCCACGAGCTGATGCATATCTTGGAAAAAAATCATTCGGCAAAATTTTGGAACAAAGTTGCAGCGGTGATGCCAGAATATAAACAAGCGCGGAAGTGGCTAAGGGAGAATAGCAAGGTTTTGACGTTGGAATAGCGGATAGGAATGGCTGATGGTTTGCCAAAATCTAAAAACTAGTGTAAAATTTCTACCTAGTAATGGCTCTGGCGTCTTTTAAAAAAATGTAACTCTTATTTCTTTATGTTAAAAAACAATCCCAAGGATCGCAGCAAGATTATTGTGCGTGGAGCGCGGGTGAATAATTTGAAAAATGTCAATGTGGAAGTTCCACGGGACAAATTAGTGGTTATCACGGGACTTTCCGGTTCGGGTAAATCTTCTTTGGCATTTGATGCAATCTATGCTGAAGGCAACCGTAGATATTTAGAGGGTATGTCCAGTTATGCGACGCAGTTTCTTGATGTGTCGGCCAAGCCGGATGTGGATAAAATTGAAAATCTTACTCCGACTATTTCGATTGATCAAAAAAGTATTGCACGCAGTCCGCGTTCAACTGTCGGGACACTCACGGAAATCTATGATTATTTGCGGGTGCTTTATGCGAAAGTGGGCGTGCCACATTGTCCGCATTGTAAAACTCCATTGGAAAAAATTACCAACTCGGAAGTTTTGGATGATATTTTGGATTCTCCTGATAAGACTAATATTGCCATTCTCGCAAAACTGAATGGCAAAGATCAAAGCTTGAAAGAAAGGTTGAAAAGCGTCAGTCAGCTGGGTTATGCGCGGATTCGTCTTCGGGGAAAGATAATGTCGCTCACTGAGGCGCTAGTTCAAAATGAAATAGAAAATGATGAACCATGCAATGCGGAAATTGTGATTGATCGGATAGTTCTGAACAAGAAAAATCCTGATCGCGAGAGAATCTTGGATTCAATCGAAACAGCTTTTAAACTAGGCAAAGGTGTGGCGGTTGTGATTAGGGACAATGAAACAGAAAAAATGTATAATCGCGATTTTGTGTGCAAAAAATGTTTTTTTGAGGTTGCGGACATTACGCCAAAACATTTTTCTTTCAATAGTCCCGAGGGTGCTTGTCAACACTGCTCGGGCTTGGGTGTGATCAAGGAAATTGATGAGGATTTGCTGATTCCGAACAAAAATCTCACTCTCGCCGAAGGGGCAATTTTGTCGTGGAATAAATCCGGCGGACGTTCAAGCGTGCTTTCGAGCGGAAACAATATCTTGAAAATGCTGGGGGATAAATATGGCTTTTCGATTGACATCCCGGTGAAAAAAATCAGTCGGGAACATTTGAACATCGTGCTCTATGGCTCAAATGATCCCAACATCATTTTCGAAGGCGTTATTCCGACGATGAAAAAGAAATATGAAGAACTGAATTCCAACTATTTGCGCAGCGAAATTGAAAAATACATGATTGAAAAAGTTTGTCCGCTTTGCCTGGGCAAACGCTTGAAGGGCGAATATCTTTCCGTGCTTGTCGCTGGGAAATCCATTGATCAAGTAGTGGATCTATCGCTTGTGGAATTTTCTCGCTTTTTAGGGGAGTTGGAGAAAGCTAATCTGAGTAGCGCCAAGAAAAGTATTATTTTACCATTAATCAAAGAAATGAAAGCCCGCAGTGCTGCCCTTCAGAATGTAGGATTGGGCTATCTCTCACTTTCCCGCTCAGCTAATTCGATTTCCGGCGGTGAAGGTCAGCGCATTCGTCTTGCTACGCAGATCGGCTCGGAACTTTCCGGCATTACCTATGTCTTGGATGAGCCTTCGATTGGATTGCATAACCGCGATACGGAAAAGCTGATTGCAACGATGGAAGAATTGTGTGAAGCGGGAAATTCTCTCATTACAGTGGAGCATGATGAACAAATTATCCGCAGGGCCGATTGGATTATTGATATGGGGCCGGGTGCGGGCGAAGAAGGCGGCGAGGTGATTTTTTCAGGAGATTTGCAAAAACTTTTGAAATCCAAGACGGTCACGGCGCAGTATCTGAATGGAAAGCGGCATGTGGGAGACAGGAAAAAAGCGCGCAAGGGTTTGGGAAAATTTATCAAAATCCAAGGTGCGACGGAGCATAATTTGAAAAATATCAACGTTAATTTGCCATTAGGAAAGTTTATTTCTCTCACTGGAGTTTCTGGTTCGGGAAAATCAACATTAGTGACGGACATTCTATCCAAGGGTTTGGCAAAATATTTTTTCAACACGAAAGAAGCACCAGGGAAACACAAAAAAATCACCGGAATGGAAAATATCGACAAGGTGATTAGCATCAATCAAGCGCCGATTGGTCGCACGCCACGCTCGAATGCCGCAACTTACACGGGAGTTTTTTCCCTTATTCGTGAGCTGTTTGCCGATACTGAAGAAGCACACACGCGTGGCTATGATGCGAGCCGTTTTAGTTTTAATATGAAAGGTGGCCGTTGCGAAGATTGCCAGGGCGAAGGCAAGAAAAAAATTGAAATGCATCTCTTGCCGGATGTTTATGTGCCATGCGAAACATGTTCTGGCGCGAAATATAATCAGCGGACGCTTGAGATTGAATACCGCGGAGTAAATATTGCGGCAGTGCTTGATATGAGCGTAAGTTATGCTTTAGTCTTTTTCAAAAATTCTAAATTAGTGACGGAAAAATTAGCCACATTGGAAAAAGTCGGCTTGGGTTATTTAAAATTGGGACAAAGTGCTGTGGATCTTTCCGGCGGAGAAGCGCAAAGAATTAAATTAGCAACGGAACTTTCGCGTCGTGCGACAGGTAAAACGCTCTATATTCTAGATGAACCAACGATTGGTCTTCACTTTGAAGATATTCGAAAACTACTCGGCGTTTTGGATGCGCTAGTGGATAAAGGCAATACCGTCTTGGTTGTTGAGCATAACGTTGATGTTATTCGCAATTCTGATTGGGTAATTGATCTTGGGCCGGAAGGCGGATCGGGTGGAGGAGAGATTGTCTTTGAGGGATCGCCGGCGGAACTCAAAAAATGCAAAGGAAGTTGGACGGGGAAATACCTCTAGTTTCGAGCTATGATTTGTTTGATTAAGCGAAAGCCATAACATGTTTTTGTGCAGTATCTTTCTTATGCAAAGCGAGCTTTCTCAAAAAATTCTTGCCACAATCGCGTACTATGATGTCTCAGATTATCCTTTGACTGTTTTTGAATTGTGGAAATATTTGATCAGCAATCAACAATCAGCGGACAGTGATCAAAAAAATAACAAGGTGGTGATTGCGGATATAATTGATGCGCTGGAAGCTGAAGATTTAAAAAAACAAGTTGAAACTTTTCGTGGGTATTATTTTTTGCCAGGGCGCATTGATTTGGTGGCGCAAAGGATTGAGCGTGATAAAATTTCGGAAGAAAAATATCGAATAATTCGGTGGGTTGTTCGGTTTTTACGCTTCGTGCCGTTTGTTCGGATGATTTTGGTAACTGGGCGCGTGGCAATGAAAAATGCCAACCGAAAAAGTGATCTCGATCTTTTGATTTGTCTTGAAAAGGGCCGAATTTTTACCGGCAGGACATTGGTGACTTTCACCGCGCAACTTCTCGGAAGGAGGCGCCATGGAAAGAAAATTACCGATCGCATTTGTCTTAATTATTTTATTACAACCGATTCTTTGGAAATCGAGATGCAAGATTTATTCGCTTCTTCGGAATATTCTTTCACATTGCCTTTGTTTGGATTTGATTATTTTCAAGAATTTCAAAAAGCGAATAGTTGGATTGTGAAATATCACGAAAATTATACGCCAATTGAAACGCCTAATTTAAAAATTATTTCTGATAATTATTTTTCCAAATTAATCAGACGATCGGGAGAAAAAATGTTTAATTTTAATTTTCTGGAGCAAAAGCTAAAAACTTGGCAAACAAAAAGAATTGCTTCCGATCTGCGTACCAAAAAAGCAGGCAGTCTCATTGTGGCAAATGATGATTCGTTAGTTTTTTTACCCGAGCCACAGGGGCCGAAAGTGTTTGAAGTGTTTAAGATGAAAATGGAAAAATTGGGAGAAAAGCAGTAGAGACGCCCCGCCGAAATGTCCGCTTGACTAAGTCTTCCGTTTTTGCCAAAATAGAGGATGTTGGCACTCTAATATAATGACTGCCAGAGAGAGGCTTTGGATTGACAAAGGAATGGGTGGATTTTTGTTAAAAATTAGCAGTGAGTGATTTTTCCTGGTTATGAAACTTGTATATAATAGGCAAGGTTAAATAATAATTTTTTAAAAAATAAACTTATGAGTAAAATTATCAAATTTGACGAAGACGCAAGAAAGAGAATTCGAGCGGGAATTGACAAGGTGGCTGATGCAATCAAAATTACCATTGGTCCGAGAGGAAGAAATGTGATCTTGGATAAGGGCTTTGGATCTCCAGTTATTACTAATGATGGCGTTTCGATTGCCAAAGAAATTGAGTTGGAGGATAAATTTGAAAATATTGGGGCGGATTTGATCAAGGAGGTGGCCAATAAAACTAATGATACGGCCGGTGATGGTACGACGACCGCTACGGTTTTAGCGCAAGCGATTGTGAAAGAGGGCTCCAAATTGGTGGCGACCGGCATGAATCCGATCAGTATCAGGCGTGGAATTGAAGATGCGAAAAATGATGTTGTAGCAGAACTAAAAAAGAATGCAAAAGCGGTTACTTCCAAGGAGGAAATTGCTCAAGTAGCTACAATTTCAGCGGAAAGCGTGGAAATGGGAAAAATGATCTCCGAAGTGATAACGCAGGTGGGAAAAGATGGTGTGGTGACCGTGGAAGAGTCGCAAACTTTTGGCTTGGAGAAGGAATTGGTCGAGGGGATGAATTTTGATAAAGGCTATATTTCTCCTTATATGATCACCAATAGTGAATCATTGAAGGCAGAAATGAAAGATGCCTATATTATCATCACTGACAAAAAGATTTCGACGATTGCTGAAGTCTTGCCGATCTTGGAAAAGATTACTGCGGGTGGAAAAAAGGATATCGTAATTATCGCGGAAGATGTTGATGGTGAAGCATTGACTACGTTGGTTGTGAATAAATTGCGTGGAACATTGAATGTGTTGGCTGTGAAAGCTCCGGAATTCGGGGATAACAAAAAAGCGATCCTGGAAGATATTGCGGTTATTACTGGGGGAAAATTAATTTCGCAAGAGTTGGGGATGAAAATGGAAGCAGTGGAGCTTAATATGCTCGGGCAAGCATCAAAGGTTATTGCCACTAAAGATTCAACGACAATTGTCGGAGGAAAGGGTAAGAAAAAAGAGATTGAAAGTCGCGTGGCGCAAATTAAAAAACAACTGAGTGCGAGTGAAAGTAAATGGGATAAGGAAAAGTTGCAAAAACGTTTGGCCAAAATTTCTGGTGGTGTGGCGGTAATCAAGGTTGGCGCAGCAACGGAAACAGAATTGACTTATATGAAACACAAGATGGAAGATGCGCTGGCGGCGACACGTGCCGCTTATGCAGAAGGAATTGTGGCTGGGGGTGGCGTGGCACTTTTACGCGTAGCAACTAGCTTATCAACCAAGGCTGAAAATACTTTGGCAAATAATAAATTTAAGGCGGAAGGCTTGGAGTATGGCGTGGGCTATAAAATGCTTCTGCGCGCCTTAGAAGAGCCGGCAAAGCAAATTGTGGCTAATGGTGGGCAAAAAGATCCTGGCGTGGTAGTCTATGAAATTACCAAAAATAAAGGTGTTAATTTCGGTTTTGACGCGAGTACTGGCGAATTTGTGCCGGACATGCTAAAAGCGGGGATTATTGATCCAATGAAGGTGACGCGTGCCGCTCTTGAAAATGCGGTCAGTATCGCTTCAATTTTTCTCACGACGCAAGCAGCAATTACTGATAAGCCGGAGAAAAAAGAATCGGGAATGAGTGGCGGAATGCCGGGGATGGGAGGCATGGGTGGAATGATGTAGGGATAAACAAGAAGGTGTTTTAAAAGAACGTCTATATGGATAGGCGTTTTTTTCTTTATCAAAATTTCTAATGTCGGATTAAATCCAAAATAAAAAATATAAAAAACAAATCATGGTTTTTTATTTTGCTCTATTGCGTTCTTTTTCTTTGTGGTATAATTCAAAAGTAAAATACAAAAAAGAACTCGCCTTCGCTAGGGCTGTGGCGGAGTGAAGAAAAATAAAAAAATATGTGGATTGTTAATGATCTAAATTTGAAAAAGCAGGCACGTGATTTGGGAATAAAGTTTTGGCAAACCCCCGGTTTTCTGTTTATCATGCTGGGCGTTTTATCAGTAGTGGTTATGACTGCAACTTTTTATATCTCTAAGAATTATGATAGTCCGGAAATGCTCGTTGTGGCGGAAAGTATTGTCGTTATTGTCATTCTAAGCGTGGGAAATTTTGTGATAAGTCTGATTGAGCAGATGATACGGCTAAATAGAATGAAAAGCGAGTTTGTTTCCGTAGCTTCTCATCAGCTAAGGACCCCGCTGTCAGCCATTAGATGGGAAACGGAACTCTTGCTCTCAAAGTTTAGAAAAGAATCAGTGAGTACGAAACAGCGCCAAAGCATTGAAAATATCAATACTTTGAGTGGCAAGATGACTAAATTAGTCAATGATCTCTTAGATGTTGCCAGAATTGATCAGGGACGGCTCATTATAAGAAAAATGCCGGTGAATATAGTTGAGCTTGTTGAAGAAGCTGTAACCGGAGTGAGTACTATTGTTAAGATGAGAAATATCGAGGTAGTTTTTAAAGACAAAAAAAATATTCCTTTGGTTTTTGGTGATCCGGAAAAAATAAGAATGGTGATTGAAAATCTGCTTAATAATTCCATTAAATACACCACTAATCATGGTAAAATTGAAATAAAACTGCTCAAAAAAGGTGATTTTGTGGTTTTTAGCGTCAAAGATAATGGTGTTGGAATTCCCCTTGAACAGCATGATCGGGTTTTTGATAAATTTTTTCGTAGCGATAATGTGGTTAAATATCAAACAGAAGGAACTGGTCTTGGGTTGTATATTGCTAAAAATATCATTGAACAATTGAATGGGAAAATTTGGTTTGATTCTGTCGAGAATCTCGGGTCAATTTTTAGCTTTTCCGTTCCCATAAGCAGAAAGAGTAAAAAATAATCAAATATTGAGCTTAGGTGTTTTTCGCTAGCAATCTTGCGAGTGGTTGGTAGAGGCGGATACATAAGGGCATAAGAAAAAATATGACAAAAATACTGATTGTTGAGGATGAGCCAATGTTGCACAAGGCCTTGGCTGAGTTTTTAGCAGAGGATGGCTTCCAGATTATGAGTGCTTTTGATGGCGAGGAAGCTGTTGCTTTGGCTAAATCAAAAAAACCAGACCTTGTTCTTTTGGATATCATCCTTCCCAAGAAAGATGGATATGAGGTTTTGGATGAGCTTAAGGGTGATGAAAAAATGCAGAAAATACCAATCGTGTTGCTTACGAATTTGGAAAGTGTTGAAAATATTCAAAAAGCTTTTGACAAGGGCGCGACTACTTATCTGGTTAAATCTAACTATAAATTGGAAGATATCGCTAAAAAAATAAAAGAAGTTTTGAAAAATAGTAAATAGAATTTAGATGCGTATAGGCAATGAACAGTTAAAAAATTTTATTAAAGACTCTGAGATGATTTCTGATGAGAATCTTTCGGTTGCTTTTGCGGAAGCAGAAAATGGGAAAAAGACGCTGGGTGACGTTCTTCTCGCGAAGAAGTTTATTGATGAGGAGCGGTTACGCAAGTTGTATGCTTACATCTTAGGCATTCCTTTTGTGGATTTACAGAAAGAAACGATTGCTCCGGATATTTTGCAAATGATTCCTGAGCCAATCGCTAAAAAATACAAAATCGTTGCGTTTGAGAAAAATGGCGCTGAACTTAAAATCGCCATGCTCAATCCAGAGGATATCCAAACAGTCGATTTTATTAGAAAAAACCGGGTTGCGGATTGTAACTTGTATTACTTCTGAGAATAGTATCGAGACAATCCTTAGGCAATATGGCAAAAGCTTACGTGCGGAATTTGGCGATATGATTGAAAAAAATTCCGCGGAAGTGTCGGGTGGCGAGGGGACAAATGATCTTGAAGAAATCGCTCAAGGACTACCAATTATTCGTATTGTGGATACTTTAATAAAGCACGCGATCCTTCAGGGCGCATCGGATATTCATATTGAGCCGGATGAAAAAGAGGTGCGCGTGCGTTATAGAATTGACGGAATGCTTCATGAGGCAATGACCTTGCCAAAACAAGTGCGAGACGGTATTATTGCCAGAATCAAAGTGCTTTCTAATTTGAAATTAGACGAGCATCGCATACCTCAAGATGGTCGATTCAAGATAGAAAAAGACGAGGTGAGAATGTCTTTTCGCGTTAGTGTCTTGCCCATCTTTGATGGTGAAAAGATTGTTATGCGTCTTTTGGACGAATCTTCCAAGGGAATGACATTGGAAATGATGGGACTTATGGGTAAGGCTTTAGAATCGATTCATGCTCAGATTCGAAAACCCAATGGAATGATTTTGGTGACTGGTCCTACGGGAAGCGGAAAAACAACAACACTATACACGATTATGGATATTCTTAATGAAGCGGATGTAAATATTAGCACAGTAGAGGATCCTGTTGAATATCGTATGCCCAGAATTAACCAAACTCAAATTCATCCAAAAGTAGGGTTAACATTTGCGGCCGGTCTGCGAGCGCTTCTTCGTCAAGATCCGGACATTATAATGGTGGGTGAGATTCGCGATAATGAAACGATGGAAATGGCTATTCAAGCGGCCATGACGGGACATCTTGTTCTTTCTACGCTCCACACTAATAGTGCTGCAGGAACATTGCCGCGACTTTTGGACATGGGTGCCGAGCCTTTTTTGGTTGCCTCAACCGCGAATGTGATTATCGCGCAGCGTTTAGTGCGAAAAGTTTGTCATGATTGCTCTGTTGAATATAAGCTGAATGAAAAAGAAATGGTGGCGCTATCAGGCAATTATGACATGGAAAAAATATTGGAAGTTATTAAAAAGAGCGATATATTGGGTGGAGGTCTTAAAGCAAAAGATAAATGGGGGGATATAAAATTACGCAAAGCCAAAGGTTGCGAGCAGTGCATAAATGGCTATAAAGGTAGAAACGGTATCTATGAAGTTCTGGAGATAGATGAAGATATTCGAAAGATGATTTCGCAGCGTGCATCTTCTTATGATATTGAAACTAAGGCGCGCGAGAAGGGGATGCTTACTATGGTCGAAGATGGGTTTGCGAAATGTATTCAAGGCATGACGACCGTAGAGGAAATATTAAGAGTAACAAAAGAATAGATTTATGAAAGTTTTTTATAGCGCAAAAAATTATTCTGGTGAAACTAAGGCGGAAGAGATAGACGTGGAAAATGAAAGAGAGCTGGCCAGCCAACTTCGTGTTGATGGCTATATTTTAACTTCATTCAAAGAGCTATCGGAGGAGAAAAAAAACAATACCAGCGTGAAGTTTATGGATCGTTTTTTTAGTATTTCTCTAAAAGATAAGTTGATGTTCACTCGGAATTTGAGCGTGATGATTTCTTCTGGCTTGCCGATTTCCAAGTCCGTCTATAATATCTCGCTGCAAACGAAGAATAAAAAATTTCAACAGATTTTGAATAATATTTTCGATGACATTCAGGCGGGAACAACTTTTGCAGATGGTCTGGCGCACTACCCGAATGTTTTTGGCGATCTTTTCGTCAATATGGTCAGAGTAGGTGAATCAAGCGGTAATTTGGAGGAAATTCTTGAGATTTTATCCATTCAATTGGAAAAAGAGCATGATCTAACAAGTAAAATCAAGGGCGCAATGACCTATCCAGCAGTGATTATTGTTGCGATGATTGGCATTGCGGTTTTGATGTTAACCTATATTTTGCCAAAAATGATGGGTGTTTTTGCTGATATGAAAGTTGATTTGCCCGCATCAACGCAGTTCATTATTGAGATGAGCAACATGCTGCGGGCGCACTATATTGCCGTAGCGGTTGGACTTGTTTTTTTCATAATGGCAATTAGGTTTTTATTAACAACGGAAAGTGGAAAAAGAATATTGGGATTTATCTTAATCAATATTCCTGTTATTAAAAATATGGTAATTAAGGTAAATTGCGCGAGATTTGCAAGAATTTACAGCTCACTTCTCCGCAGCGGGGTGCCGGTCGTGCAAGCGCTGACAATTATTTCCAATACTCTCACTAACTATTATTATAAAAAGGCTGCAAAAGATGGAATTGAAGATGTTCAAAAAGGAGTTAGCCTTAGCACTGTGATTGGAAAAAATCCCAAAGTATTTCCAGTTCTTATGGCACAAATGGCGCAAGTTGGAGAGGAGACTGGAAAAACAGAAGTCGTTCTTTTAAAATTAGCTGAATTCTATGAGGATGAGGTAGATCAAATTTCTAAAAACATGTCCTCCATTATCGAGCCGGTCCTTATGATTTTTATTGGCGGAGCGGTTGGATTCTTTGCTATTTCAATGCTTCAACCAATGTATAGCCTAATGGATAATATTAAATAGTTTCAAGCTGTGATCAAGATGATTTTTTGACAGGTTATGATTTTTTATTGATCCATGGCTCATGATAATGGCATGCCAAATCAAAAACAAAAAAACAAAAATCGGGGATTTTTGCTCATTGAGGGATTGACAGTGCTTTTTATTTTTTCTTTAGTTACGGTGACTTTTTATTCAGTATTTACGGTGGGTATTCGTTATATCCAGGATGCAAAGAATCGCCTGGGTGCTCTTGCTGTTGCGAATGAGAAAATTGAAATTATACGTAATCTTCAATATGACAGTATCGGCACTGACCATGGGACAATCAATGGCAATATTCCGCAAGATCAGGATGTTTTGGAGAATGCCAGGCCGTATCACGTGCATACTGACGTGTCCTATGTTGACGATCCTTTTGACGGCTTAGGCTATGCTGACACGGCTTGGTTTGAGGACTATAAGGAAGTGACAATTACCGTGTCTTGGAGTGATGGCAGTGGCAATGAAAATGTTTCATTGATTTCACGATTTGTTCCGCCGGGAAAAGAGGTGCCTCACATTGGAGATGGAATTCTTTCGATAAATGTTTTTAGCGATCAGCCGGGTGGTGTTGGAATCCCTAATTCTAAAGTTGCCATATATAATCCAGTTACCGGTCTTGATACGTATAGCACTACTGATAGTGCTGGTAATGTAACTTTTATGGGCAGTCGTGTAGCTAATTCAATTCAAAAATATCAGATTACGGTCACAAAGGCCGGCTATGAGACGGTCACTACGATGCCACCTTATCCGATCAGCGCCTATGAACCGGTGGATGTTCATGCCTCAGTGGTGACTGGATCGATGAATGTTAAAAATATAGTGCAAAATGAGTTGGCTAATATTAAAATTTCCACAACTGATCATCTTGATGCGCCAATTGCCGGAGTTACTTTTCATCTTTCCGGTGGAAGAAAATTAGGCACCGATACGACAGTTTTGCCAGCTGTTCCTATCTATAATTTTAGCCAGGATAGTGCGACTGATGCTGCCGGGGAGAAATTATTCAATGCGCTTAGTCCTGGAGGGTATGATTTTTCATTAACTGGCTCAGCGTTAAGTGGCTATGAAATAATAAGCATTAGCCCGGTTACGCCATTTTCTTTGCTATCATCAGTTGGCACATTGGATGTTAAATTGAAGTTGGCGGATAAGGCAGTTTCCTCTCTTTTGCTAACTGTGCTTGATGATAGTAATGACGTTCCTGTTTCCGGGGCTAAAGTGATATTAACCAATACATCTTTGAATTATGAAAAAGAAATAGATACCGCAAGTGATGGAAAGGTTTTTTTTCCTGATTCTTCCGATCCGTTTTTACCGCAAACATATCATGTCAAAATTACAGCTGATGGATATCTCGATAATGAATCTGATATTACAATCAATGCCAATGAATTAAAAATAGAAACTAAAAAATTAACTGCTTCCTAGATGACTCTTAAGGCTAAAATATTTAAAAATCGGAAAAGTATGCTATCCATCTGTGATGACACTTTGGGTGAAGTTTCTGGGAAGAGAGGGCTTACCCTGATTGAAACGGTTGTGGCGATTGCTATTTTTGCTGTTGGCATGGAGGGATTTACGTTGCTTTTTTTGCATACTTGGCAAAATAATTCCTATACACTGGAAATGGGGCAATCATCGATGGCTGTCTCTCAAGGAGTAAGCACTATCGCTAACTACTTGAGGAGCACCCGGCAATCAGATAATGGTTCATACCCGATTGTTTCGGCTGACGATAACGATTTGGTTGTTTATGCCGACTATGATCGTGATGGGGTAACGGAGCGATTGCATATCTACAAAAGCGGTCAAAATATTTTGATGGGAGTGGCAATTCCTACGACGACGATGCCTAAAACTTATCCTAGCGCAGATCAGGAAATAAAGACTATTGCTGTTCGAATCGTCAACACTGACGCAGAGCCGATTTTCTCTTATTATGATAAAAATTATGCTGGTTCACCAACTCAGCTTCCACTCAATACTCCGGCTAGTGTTGCGGATATTCGTCTTTTAAAAATTCATCTTAAAATAAACATTGATCCTAATCGTGCGCCAGATAATATCGAGATGCAAACATTCGTTGAAATGCGTAATTTAAATGATTATGATCGGATTCATTAGTCTTATGATACAAATATGAAAAATGCAATAGCTAAAAATAAAATTACATATAAAAATCAACGCGGTTCTGTTTTAGCCTATGCGCTTGTGATTATGTCGGTTGTCATGATTATTTTAGTCTCAATGCTTGGCTATATTTCATCCCAGCTTAAATTTAGTTTTAATCGTGTTGAAAAAGAGAGTGCCTTTCAGGCTGCGGAGGCGGGGATTTATTATTATCGGTGGTACCTTGCCCATGAAACTTCAGGGATGACTGCTTTGGAAATAAATAATTTTTTACAAACCGGAGGTCCGATGGGCTTTTCTCCTTCTTCTGTGGAATATAACAATATAGGAAAATATCAGATCGTTGTTACTCCTCCAACTTCCGGTTCGACAATAATTAATGTGGAATCGACTGGCTGGTCGGATAAGGTGCCGGACATGAAGAGAACTATCAAAGCACGGTTCAGGCGACCGTCTTGGAGCGAGTATATATTCTTATCCAATAGTTTTATGAATTTTGGAGATCAGGCTGTTGTATATGGCAAAGTACATTCCAATGGCGGAATTCGTTTTGATGGAATAGCTCATAATACTGTCAGTTCTCTTCTTTCGTCGTTTAATGACCCGACATATGGCGGAAGCAAATTGCAATTTGGCGTGCATACAACAACCAATCCGGCTGATCCGACCGCTCCTGCGGATGCTTCCAGCGCCATTGCTCCTGATAGGCCGGATGTCTTTATGGGCGGGAGGACATTTCCTGTTCCCGAGGTCAGTTTTACGGGTGTGACAACGGATTTAGCCAATATGCGAACTAAAGCGCAAGCTGGACAGGGAAAATATTTTGATGCGACTGGATCGGGCAGAAGAATAAATTTTAAATCAGACGGGACCTATGATATTTGCACTGTCAATTCATATAATAGCAACACAAAAGCGATTAGCAATTACCTGGGAGTAATTACTGGAGCTACGGGGACTTACAGCGGGACTAATGGAACTAGCTGTATAGTTTCATTGTGTTGTTCGGGAAGTTCATGTCCGTATATCCAGTCAAACAAAACCAGCAAAGGAAGATGTGTTAGTCTGTCTAACTACAATATTATTGATAACGGAGTGATTTTTGTGGAAAATACCACTTGGGTTGAAGGATCAATTAATAATAAAAGAGTAACTGTTGTTGCTGCCAATCTTTCTGGCTCAGGTGGTCAAAAGGATATTTATATTGGAATTAGTAATAATAATCTGCGCTATGCATCCTATGATTGCAGTAATATGCTTGGACTTGTGGCACAAAAAGATGTTTTAGTTCTCAATGATTGCCCATCAAGTTTTATTGTCGATGCGGCACTTCTGGCGCAGGGCGGAATGGTGGGGATTAACGACAACAGTTTTAGCGGAAAAACTTTGTTGACATTCAATGGCGCGATTGCCTCTTACCTGCAACCATATTTTCAACATGGAAATAGCGGTTTCGCAGATCGTATTTATAATTTTGACAATAATTTACTTTATTGTCCGCCACCATATTTTCCAACCGGCACTGATTATGCAATTGATCTTTGGGAGGAGATGTGAAAATAAAAAAGTATGCTATAATTAAATTATGAATTTTTTGAAAAAAAACATATTCACATTTGAAGACTCGTATTTCGGTATTGATTTGGGAGATCTTTTCGTTAAAGTCTTGCAATTGGAAAAAAGGGGGTCCGATGATTCTGTGCGATCTTTTTCCATCACTCCTGTTCCTGACGGTTGCATCGAGGATGGCCGCATAATTGATAAAAACAAAGTGACGCAGGTTATTAAAACCGCGGTCGCCACAGCTCGACCCAAAAAAATAAACACAAAAAAAGTTATCTGTTCACTGCCGGAGTCAAAGGTTTTCTTGCGAGTGCTCTCTATTCCCAAGATGGAAAAAGCAGAGATTGGCGAGGCAATAAAGTGGGAAATAGAGGCTAGTATTCCTTTATCTGTCGATCAAGTCTATTATGATTGGCAATTGATTGGTGAGGTTGGCGACAAGCAAAGCATCTTAACTGTTGCTGTTTCGAGGGATATTGTTGATGACATCTTGGAAGTTCTTGAAAGTGCCGGCTTGGAAGTGCACAGTCTTGAAGCTGAGTCGATGGCGATGGCTAGAAGTCTCATTGATGAGTCGGATGAAAAATGCGGAGTATCTTTGATTGTTGATTTGGGTTCGAAAAGAACAAATTTCGTTATATCCGAAGGAAGCTTGCCATTTTTCACCTCCAGCATCCCTTTTTCTTCCAATGGTGTTACAGATGTAATTGCTAAGACATTGGGAGTTGACAAGGAAGAGGCGGAAAAGATAAAGATTTCAGAAGGTGTGGGCTGTTGTCACGAAGACGATTTTGTTTTTAATTCCATTCGTTCCTATCTCGAAGGACTCTCGGTAGAAATAGAAAAAACCGTTGATTTCTATCAAAATATAAGTAGTAATTCTGGCAAAGTTGAAAGAATTATTATTTGCGGAGGGGCAAATTTAAAGGGTTTGGTTCCATACCTTGCGAAAAGATTGAAAAATAAAATTTTCGTTGGCGATCCCTGGATAAACTTGGATTTTGGTGAACGACTGCCAATAATTAGTAAGGAGAAATCTATTCAATTTACAAATGCTATCGGTCTCGCAATGAAAAATAAAAAAGTATGAAAATAGGGATTAATTTGCTTCCGCCAAGCAAAAAAGAAGAAATTATAACGGCAGAAAGATTTCGGTCTGTTTTGGGTTGGGAGGCGATTATTCTTCTTTTGGCAATTCTATTTTTTGGATTCGTTTTTGGTGTTGATTCGTTGCTTAATTTTAATCTTAGAGTAATTTCTGACAATAAAAATAGTGATTCGCGCGCGTCGCAGCAATATGAAACGATAAAGCAATATGAAGATAAGTTTTCTGGAATAAATTCTGAGATTGCGAAAATTTCCAATATTACCAGCAGTCAAATCTATTGGTCGGCACTGTTTTCAAAATTGGGCGATATAATTCCAGATAACGTGGAACTTAGCGGAATATCTACGAAAAATTATTCCATATTTTTTGCGGGAAAAGCCAAGACGAGAGAGGATTTGCTTTTATTTCGGGATAACTTAAGCAAGGAGGCGTGTTTTGAAAACATAAATTTGCCTCTCTCTAATCTAGTTTCCAAGGAAGATATTGTTTTTCAGTTGGATCTTGATATAAAAGAAGAATGTATTAAAAACAAATGAAAAATTTTTGGAAAAAACATAAAATTTTTGTAGCAGTTGGCGTTTTCTTGCTGGTTGTTTTGCCGCTGCTGTGCTGGGCTGCTTCATATATGATAAAGAGAATTCAAATTAAGGCAGAACTCATCCAAGAACGAATAGTTGACAATGATTTAGAGAAGTCAAAAATAGACAAGATACCAAAAATGGATGAGGTGAACGCTGAGTTTGAGAAGAATAAAAATGCAACCGGTGTAATACTTAATTCTAATAATAAAGTTGACTTTATAAAATATATTGAGTCTTTGGCGGCAGATACGAATAACGAGATAGAAATTAAGGTTTTAAATGATAATCCAAATGTTTCCGTGGCTAATAATACAACCAAGGCAAAAGTTAAAAAAAATACTGCAGATGACGGGGAAAAAAACATTGAGGAACAGTTGCCGTACAAGCAATATGTTTCAATGGAGGTTGATCTGACAGGGGACTATGGTGATTTTTTGAATTTTGTACATAAATTGGAAAATAATAAATATTACGTAAATATCCTTTCTTTCAATCTGCAAAAGGAGCTTGTCAACAAGGATAACTCGCTAAAAAAACAAAACTCTGCTTCAAACGGCATATTTCTTTCTCCGCCTGGCCAAGCAGTTGATGCGGGATCTGGAAATGACGGAGTGTTGATGCTGAAGAGTTCCCTGAATATAATCGTCTATATTGAATAAATGTTAAATCTGAAAAATATAAAAAAAGATATCATATCCGGAAGCTTTCTTAGGAGAATGGGAGTGTTTCTTGGTGGTAATGTTAAATTGTTCATTTTTGCTGCTTTTTTTTTACTATCCGGCTATTGCATTTATCTTTGGTACGCTTATGTCTATAATTATCAATGGAGTGAAAGTAAGAAAATGGAATACTTAGCAACGAAGGATAAGGAAGTAACATTTAATCGTAAAAGGTTTCAAGATATTGTCGATCAGGAACAAAAAAAGACGCAAGAATATGAGAAGGAGATAGATATGAAAAAAGACATTTTTGGCATTAAATAGATTCTATCGCCAATAAAAAAACACAGTCATGGGTGGTTGTGTTTTTTTTGTTTGTGCGCCCTGAGGGACTCGAACCCCCGACCCTCTGGTCCGAAGCCAGATGCTCTAATCCACTGAGCTAAGGGCGCATGCCTCTTAAAATTTCCAAGGGGGTGGCTAAAGGGAATCGGACCCTTGTAGCTGGTACCACAAACCAGTGTTCTACCATTGAACTATAGCCACCACTCTGAAAACTTTAAGTATTTTTTATTATTTATTTAAGAATTAAAAAATTTTAAACTGTCTGCCTGCCGTTAGGGGGAGGTATTTCTGTGCCCTCACCAAGATTCGAACTTGGGACCATCTCCTTAAGAGGGAGCTGCTCTACCAACTGAGCTATAAGGGCAAATTCACGAGAGAGTGCGCCGGGCAGGAATCGAACCTGCGACCAATAGCTTAGAAGGCTACTGCTCTATCCACTGAGCTACCGGCGCAGAATAATTCATTTCAAAATAACTTGTTTATACTAGCAAAAATAATTTGCTCTGGCAAGTAGCAGTCTTTTATGGCGTATGCGCCGCTTTATATGCCTTCCATTCGTGATCAGACCAATTTTTCGGTTTAGTTGTGAGTGTGTCGGAAGTTTGTCCGGGATGAGGGAATTTGGAGGGGGATTCATAGTTGCTATTAAATACATCTGCACGAACCAGATTGTTGTCTTTATCAAAAACTTGTTGGGTAAAAGTGGCCTTCATTGATCCATCAGGATTTTTTTCTGTTATAGTCGGTCCAATAACATTTGTTCTTCGGCCGTCCGATGTGCCATAGAAATCAAAGGTTAGCACTGTTCCTGCTATTTTAACTTGAATGAGAATGTAGCCAGGAGTATTGTTGATAAATTTTAAATCCGGCCTTGGCACATATACCGTGGCGTCCATTCCTTGCGGGTTGTAATAGCTGACCGGATAGGCATGATTAGTTCGGGCTGTTATTTTCAGACCGGAATAGATAGCCGCGCGAAAAGCAGTGGTGGAAACTTGGCAAATGCCACCGCCAAAATCAGGCTCAGTCTTATCTCCCTTAATCACAAGCTCCGGGAAATATCCATGTTCTCCGTCAACTTCGCCCAGGGTTTTTACAAAAGAGAATTCCTCGCCAGGTTTAATGAGGATTCCATCGAATTGTTTGACGGCAACATTAATATTAAGGATTCGATTTTTCGGTGAACCTCTGAAATTGGATTGACCTTCTCCGATTAGCGTGTTAACTCCCATTGTGTCAATAGAGTCGGTAGTGACTATTGGATCAATTTCGGCGTAAGGCAAGTCTAGTTTTGCATCCATGGTTTTATTCTTGAAAGCGGAGATTACCACGTCCAGACTTTTTGCCTCATCAAGCTTGAGGCCTTTTTCACTTAAAGAAAAAAGTGATACTTTTCCATCTACGACTTTAAATCTGGAATCGGAAGCATCTTTGTTTACTTTTTTCGCAATATTGGCGATGGAATTTTTAACCAAGTCAGTGTCTAGTGTTATGGAAATTGTTTTTTTAAATCTGTCTTCTTTGCGGTAACTGAAGGACAGCTTGCAAAGCGAAGATTTTTCGTAGGCGCAGAAATTGCCATTTTCGATTTCTGATTTGTAATTTTCAGCATAGCTAATTGAGGATTTTTCCTTAATCCAGTCGGTGACTTCTATTGCCGGAATCGTGATATTTTGATCTTTCACTCCTAAATTAAAATCAACACCCAGATTGGCACTTAATTCTTGCGGAGTGAAAAAACCTAAATCAACCATTTCCGCAGAGCAGTTTGGTGATAGTAAGAATAGGAAAAATAAAAAAACAGCGAAATGATAGATAACTTTCATATTATTTAGAATACAGTAAATATGAGCCAAAATCAAGTTTGCAAAATGACTCTAAAAATAAAAGCCTCGCGAGAAAGGCGAGGCTTGAGGGGCGCAGAAATGCAAAACAAATTAGAATCCTCGAACTTGAATTTTTTTCGATTTATTGCTATCTGCTTTTGGCATTCGGACAGTTAAAATTCCGTTTTTCATCGAGGCTTCAATTTTGTCAGCTACAACATCAATTGGTAAAATTACTGAACGAGAAAAAGAGCCCCAGTAGCATTCTTGGTAATAGTAATTTTCTTCTATGACTTGCTCGTCATTTTTTCTTTCTCCGCGAATCGTGAGCATATCATTATTTATGCTGACATCAAGATCTTCCGGCTTAACTCCTGCAATAGTGGATTTGATTACAATATCGTTGTCTGTTTGATATACGTCTATAGTTAGTTGGCCTTCATTGTTTTCTAGATCATTTGATTGATTTTCTTCTCTCATCTCCCTGGAAAAACGATTAGGTGTTGAATGGGTAGCGATTTCTCTTTCCATTTCAATTTCTTCATCTTCCCCATACATGCTTACGCTTGGCGAGATGGTACGCTCAGAGATATATGCATCTTCTTCGATTGTTCTTGCTCCAGTTAATCTTTCCAGAAAGGATTTTTTTATTTTGGTCATAAATTTCAAAAAATTAATTTACTTATCTATGTTTAAATTATAGCGGACTATCAGTATTTGGCAAGTTATTTTTTTATGCGCCTAGTTCATGCGCAGAATAAGAAGATTATAGGAAAAATGGATTAAAATATTTAGAACAAGAATTAGGATGCTTAGGGCTATTGGTTTTGAAATATTTTTGCGCAAAAATAGTCCTAGGAGTGCGGCAGTGAAAAGATGCACAAGGAAAACTCCAATGACAGGAAGCAGAACGCTTTTATCATAGGACAATTGCTTGAGTATTATATCTATGCATGCGAAGCCTAAGCCAATGAGGATCGATCCAGAAAGAATTCTTTCTTTTGTTTTTAGTTTGGTAAAATGGTTATAAATGAAGGCATATTTGATTATTTCTTCGGAACTGGCAGCAAAAAAAAGAAAAAACAGCGAGTTTTCCGTTAAAATTAAACCAAAAATCGGCGGACTTAATTCCACAATCAGAGCGCCAATAGCAGCAATGATTCCTTCAAAGAATGGCAACATTTTTTTGGGTTAATTTAACGATTCATAATTAGGTCTTTGCGAATTTATAGAAGAAACAAAATGATTAAAGTTAAGCAACGAATAAATTATTTGTGGATTTATAATAAATTTATGATTTGCAGGATTATATCTTCAAGCTCGCACTAGTTTCCATGTTCTTCCAGTTTTTTTCCAAACTTTTTTTATCCTTTAAATTTTTCCAGCGATAATATCCAGCCGTAGCAATCATGGCGGCGTTATCCATGCTATAGGTTAATTCGGGCACAAGACAGGTGGTATTTTCCAGATTCTCTTTGACGCTTGATTTTAATTTTTCTCGTAGATATTTATTAGCGCTGACGCCGCCAGCTAAAAGAATTGTTCCGGGGGAATATTTTTTAGCGGCGCGGATGGTCTTGGCAATAAGCACATCACTGACCGCCATTTGAAATTCCTGGCACATTTCCGAAATGTATTTTCGATCTTTTAAATTTTTTGGATTTTTCTTGGTGGCGTAGAGCACGGCGGTTTTGATGCCAGAAAAAGAGAAATTTAAATTAGCGGATTTGAGCATTGGTCGAGGGAGTGTGATTTGGAATTTTTTCTCCCCGGTGTAGCTATCAGCTAATTTCGCCACCGCCGGACCACCAGGGTAGCCAAGGTTCAAGATGCGCGCGACTTTGTCAAAAGCTTCGCCAACCGCGTCGTCCACAGTCTCGCCGATAATTTCATAGTGTAGATGTTTTCTCATTAAAACTAATTGCGTGTGACCGCCAGAAACAACAAGGGCTAGGATGGGAAATTTTAGCCTATTGATTTTATTAGAAATAAAATTGGCGCAGATGTGTCCTTCGATATGATGAATCCCCAGGAGGGGTACGCGCCAAAGATAGGAGAGCGTCTTGGCGGTGGTTGTGCCGATGAGCAGTGCCGGAATAAGTCCGGGGCCGTTTGTGACAGCGATAAGATCCAGATCGACTGGTTTCTTTTTTGCTTTCTCTATGGCTTCATTGATGACCGGCAAGATGTTTTTCAGGTGCTCTCTTGCCGCTAAATTCGGTACAACTCCACCCCATTTTGCATGGAGGGCTATTTGAGAGGAGACGATATTGGAAAGTATGGTAATTTTGTCATTTTCCACTGAAACAACAGAAGCTGCCGTTTCGTCGCAAGATGTTTCAAGACCTAGAATGATCATAAAATTTTTAGTGCTTAGTTCTTTGATTTTAACGTAGATGAAGGATAATTGCAATTTTTTGTGGCTTATTTCGCGACTGAGGGGTTAATTCCGTAAGAGAATTTATGCGGGGGCTGGATTTATTTTAAAAGTCGTGCTATCATCTTTTTTAGGTGAATAAGGGGAAAAAAGCAACTTCGCTTTGTTTTGTTTTTGGTTCGCCTATGGCGCTATATAGAGCATTGAGAGCAGGCTTGTTGTTTTGAATAATCGTTGCCATATTAAGTGAAAGAGGATATTAAATTTTAGTTCAGTGCCATTTTTTGGCCTCATCGTCTATCGGTTAGGACATCAGGTTTTCATCCTGAAAAGAGGGGTCCGACTCCCCTTGAGGCTACGTGTTGTTTTGAATGCAATAATAATCAGAGAGTTTTTCGGTCTATAATTCTTTATAGGGTCGGACGGATATTTTAAAAAAGCAAACCGGTTTGTTTTTTTTTGGAAACTCCGGCTCTGAGGGGGGGTAAGGTATGTGCCGTAGGCACGTCGAAGGATGGATAAAAGGCAACTCCTCTCGAGGCTATATATGGAACAACTTGGTCAAAATATCTTTCAGTTTTTGCATCACTATGGTTATTGGATGATGCTGCCTCTCATGATTATCGAAGGTCCGATCGTGACAGTACTGGCGGCGATGATGGCCAGTCTGGGTGCTTTTAATGTGTATGTTGTTTTGTTTTTTTCAATTCTGGGGGATATTATTGGAGATGTTTTTCTCTATACTTTAGGCTATCGTTTCGGCATGGGGTTTGTGAGGCATATTGGGAAATATATGGGCATCACGGAAAAGCTCGTTTTGCGCATGGGAGAATACTTCAAAAAGCATGGCGGGAAAACAATTTTTGCCGTGAAATCAACCACCGGACTTTGCTGGGCGACTTTTACCGCCGCCGGAATAGTGAAAATGGATTTCAAGAAATTTCTGAAAAATTCATTCTACGGCGGAATTGTTTGGAGCGGTTTTTTAGTTGCGATGGGCTATTTCTATGGTTATCTTTGGCGCGAAATCAAACAATACATTCAGTGGGTGGGTTGGATAATTTTTGCCATAGCAGTAATTTCAATCACCATAATTATTTTCTATAAAAATCAGAAAGCAAAGAAATTGCTCCAGGAGAATGGCGGTGAAAAATAAAAAATAAGAGTTTCTTTATTTTTTTAGCTTCAATTAACTAGAATTGATTGATTTTTTTGTTGTCTATTGGCTAAATCGAAGAAAAGTAGTAAGATATGGAATATGGAAAATTCGATGGAGGAAAAAGAAAAATCAACGGTTTTAGCGGATCCAAAATCGCTTTATAGCGACGAGCTTGTGTTTATCGACAAGCCTTTTTATTTTTCCAGCGAAAACGGCCGCGCAGTTCTTTTGGTCCATGGCTGGACGACGACGCCCTATGAACTGCGGCGTTTGGGAAAATATTTGCATCAAAAAGGCTACACCGTTTCCGCGCCGCTACTTACCGGTCACGGCACCGTTCCAACTGATTTGGAAAATGTTTCATGGAGAACCTGGAACAAAGACGTGGAAAAAGCCTATTTCGAACTGCGAGAAAAACATAAAAAAATCTATGTCATTGGCACGTCACTGGGCGCCAGTCTCGCTTCCATTTTGGCGGGGAGTAATTCGGAAATAGCGGGCCTTGTGCTGATGGCAATGCCATATCGCTTGCGAACAGAAATGGGAATTTTTCTTTTTGCCAGAATTATTTTACCATTTAAAAAATATTACAAAAAATATTATCCGCCGTCTTTCGGTTCGTCTTCCACAGTGACTAGGCGGATTTCCTATCAGACCTATCCAATCAGAAGTGTTTTAGAAGTTCTAAAACTGGCTAAATTTTCCAGGCGCGTGATTGGAAAAATTACCCAACCATGTTTTGTGATGCAATCGCGCGCAGATCATATCGTGGCCAAAAAAAGTTTAGAGAAAATTTTTGCCAAAATTAGTTCGAAAATAAAAAAGAAAAAATATCTTGAGAACGCCTATCATACGTTTATTTCTGACATCGAAAATGAGCATATTTTTGAGGATATTCTTGGGTTCTTAGAAAGTAATTAACCGATTCAAAACTACGAAATAGAGACGAATCTACGAAAAAGGGATTCGTAAATTCGTATCGGTATTATGAATATAGCCATCTTCACCAATAACTATCTTCCTAATTCCTACGGCGTCACAGTTTCCGTGGAAACTTTTCGGGAAGAGTTGGAAAAACGCGGTCACACCGTCTATATTTTTGCGCCCAAATGGAAGGATTATGTTGACACCAATCCCAATGTCTATCGCTATCCTTCAATCGACATCGAATTTAAATTTCGTTTTCCACTGGCCGTTCCATATTCTTGGAAAATGCGGAGAATCTTAAAAGATTTGAAAATCGACATTATCCATGCCCAGCATCCTAATCTCTTGGGCTCAGCTGCGCGGCGTTGGGCAAAAAAGAAAAAAGTTCCGCTTGTGTTCACTTGGCACACGCTCTATGATCACTACACAAATTTCGTCCCGTTTATTCCCAAAAAATGGGCGGCGGATTATATCATAAAAAAAGCTGTTGCTTATGCTAACGCTGCAGATATGGTCATTGCTCCGACTGCTTCAATTATGCCAATTCTGCGAAAATGGGGAGTGAAAAAGGAAATCATTCCGATTGCTACTGGCATAAAAGCCGAGAAATTTAGCGGAGCTGACCGTGAGAGCACAAGGAAAAAATATGGCATTGCTGAAGATGAGATCGTGCTCTTTTTAGTTTCGCGCCTTACGGGAGAAAAAAATATTGAATTTGTTTTTCGTGTGCTCAAAAATATTCTAGCGGACTGTCCGCTAGGAGAAAAAGAAAGTGGACAGTCCGCTGGGTGCGTCAAACTTTTGGTTACAGGAGAGGGTTATCTTTTACCAAAACTAAAAAAATATTGCGCAAAGGAAAAAATAACTGAGTCAGTAATTTTCACTGGCTTTATCTTGCCGGAAGAAATCAAAAACTATTATGCTGGCGCGGACATTTTTGTGCATAGCTCAAAATCAGAAACACAAGGTATTATTCCGCTGGAAGCGATGTATATGAATCTGCCGATTGTGGCAGTTGATTCGACGGGGATCAGCAGCTTGATGCTCAACAAGGCTAATGGTTTTTTGGTGAGAGAAAATGAAAAAGAATTTTCCGATGCGGTTTTGAAACTGGTTAACGACCCAAGTCTACGCAAGCGTTTTGGTGAGGCATCAAGGAAAATTGCCAGGGAGAATTTTACGAGCGAAGTCTCAGTGGATAAGCTTTTGAAGGTTTATGAAAAATGTCTTAACCTTGATTTGCATGATTAAAGGATTGGCTTGATTTTTTAATTCAAATCTAATTTAGGTGTTATTCCCGCGAAGGCGGGAATCCAGGTACCACCAGTGCCCCATAAAGAGAAAACGAATTATTGCAATGATAACTAAGGATTATTTTGTATATATTCTAGCTAGTGAAAGAAATGGAACTTTGTATATTGGAGTAACTTCAAATTTAGTAAAAAGAGTTTTTGAACATAAACAAGGACTGATTGATGGATTTACAAAAAAGTATAACGCAAAAACTCTAGTCTATTTTGAACAAACAAATGATATCGTCAGTGCTATTGCCAGAGAAAAACAACTCAAAAGATGGAACAGAAATTGGAAGCTAAAATTAATTGAAAAGGATAACAGTAAGTGGAGGGATCTATCTCTCGATTTTGTATAATAATTAGCCTTGTGGTGTCTGGATCCCCGCCTTCGCGGGGATGACATAAATAAAACAAAGTACCCACGACGTAATAACTTTACGTCCGGGTGCGTGACCGTTCAATTTATAGAACGATAAACTTTTAGTTCAACTTGATGAGTCTAATCACGAAAACTGTCTCTATTAGCGCAATGAAGATTCCACTAATTTTAACATATTTTCGGATAGTTAACTTTTTGATTCCTCCTGATTGAACGATGCCAGGCTCAATCACTCCTAGTGGTAAAAACACTGCCAGTAATAATGAGACAATATTAATTACAGATCTTGGCATCGGCGTGAAAAGGTACCCTCCCAAAATAGTGATTTGGCAGGTCATAAAGAAAACATGAATCCAGCCTGCGGGAGTTACTGCAAGATACCAATAATTTTTTGAGTAGCAATGCGGGGTTGGAAATAGAGGCGGGTTATTCATTAGAATGAACCCTTGCGCGTTTTTGTCAAAAGGATCTGGCCACCATGCCTTGTGACATCTCAGTGTAATCATGAGGGATACAAGAAATCCTGGCATATACCAAAGATCAAAATGAAGAAGACAAGGTGTAATGATGGCGTTAATGATTGGAAAAATAAACATGTCACCGACTGACCCCCCCAGTGTTTTAAAAAGGAAAGGTTTGCGTGTCTCCACTGCCTTGAGGAGAACGTTCCATTGATGTAAGAGACGCACCCCTCTAAAGCGACCACTGCTATTGTCAAAACCAGCGCGATAACCGAAAATTCCATCTTCTACCTCCTTGGTATGGGTTTTTAAAACTGTTCTATTGTTAAGACTACGATGGTTTAATTGTAGCACAATTCAGCCCAAAAGTCAAACTCACTCCAAATGCACAGCCTTCGCAAACTTTTCCAAGGCCTTCGCCAGTAGTGGATGCTTTTTTAGTTTTGCATCAGTTTTTAGAATATTCTCTGCTTCCGCGCGTGCAATCTTAATTAATTTTAAATTATTAAGATTTTCCATCGCAATGTCCGAAAGGCCGGATTGAGCCTTGCCAAGGAGTTGACCGGGGCCGCGCAGCTGGAGATCAATTTCGGAAAGTTTGAAACCATCATTACTTTTTTCCAGCGCGCGCAAGCGTTCGAGAGACGTCTGGGTGGTTGAGTCAGTGAAGAGAAAACAATAGGATTGATGAGCGCCGCGACCGACTCGGCCGCGGAATTGGTGGAGTTGAGAAAGGCCGAAACGGTCGGAATTTTCAATGAGCATAATGGTCGCATTGGGAATATCAATGCCTACTTCGACAACGGAAGTGGAAACGAGAATTTGACTTTTCTTCTTCTTAAAATCTTGCATCATCGCTTCTTTCTCTTTTGATTTGAGCCGACCATGCAAAAGTCCCAAAGAATATTCCGGAAAAATGAGAGATAATTTTTTATGCTCTTCGGTGGCGGCCTTGACTTCCGTGAGCACTTTTGATTCTTCGACAAAGGGCAAAATGACAAATACTTGGCGGCCGGCACCAATCTCACGGCGCATAAAAGCATAGACCTGATCTCTTTGTGTCGGCAAGACAATTTTGGTTTTGATTGGTTTTCGGTTACGGGGCATTTCGTCTAAAACAGACAAATCAAGACTGCCAAAAAATGCAATTGCTAGAGTTCGTGGAATTGGCGTAGCAGTCATTGTAAGCAAGTGGGGGATAGTCTTTTTTTTACCATCTTTAAATTCCATGGTTTCCTGTTGCAAGACAGATCTTTGCGTGACGCCAAATCTGTGCTGTTCGTCGATAATGACCAAAGCTAAATTTTTAAAACTAACATCTTTTTGAATAATGGCATGTGTGCCGATGACTAAGTTTATTTCTCCACTTTCAATTTGACTGATCATTTGCTCGCGCGTAATTTTTGACATGTCATCCTGAGCGGAGTCCTGTACTCGGGACGTAGTCGAAGGATCTGCTGACGATAATCGCGGGGCTAGTGATTTATTAGAAAGCTTTGGTGTAATTGCTTGCAGATTCTTCGACTGCGCTCCGCTTCGCTCAGAATGACAACAGTTAATTAGTTTATAAGAACTCGTAAGCAAAGCAACATTAAAATCATAATTTTTGAAAAGTTTTGAAAATGATTGGAAGTGTTGCAACGCCAAAACTTCAGTTGGAGCAAGAATGGCCACTTGCTGATTTTGGGAAAGTACGCTCAGCGCGGAAATGGCCGCGACGACCGTTTTTCCAGTGCCCACGTCTCCATTAAGCAGGCGATTCATGGGACAAGTTTTTTCCAAATCTTTGAGAATCTCAATCGAAGCCTTGTGTTGCGCACCGGTCAATTGGAAAGGTAAATTTTCGATAAATTTTTCAATCAATTCTTCATCGAACCGAAGACTTGGAGCACTTTGCGCTTCCCAGACGTTTTTCATCTGCAAGGTTTTCAGCTGCATCAAAAACATTTCACGAAAAGCGAAAGTTTTCTTGGCGATGAGCAGTTTCTCCTCATTTTCCGGAAAGTGCAATTGGCGGAGCGCCGAGGTCAGAGAATAGAGATGCAATTTTTTACGTAATTCTTCTGGAACAAAATCTTCCAAATTTTGGTTTTTCTCCAAGAAAGTTTTCATCTGCCAGCGGATCCATTTTGAGGTGATGCCGGGTGTTTCCGAGTAGACCGGTACGAGTTGCCCAGTATTGGTTTTTTCGCGGCTGGCACGTTCCCAAGCGGGATTAGAAAGTGTGAAATATTTGCCTTTTAATTTTAGCTTTCCAGACAAGCGAACTTCGGTGCCGATGGGCATTGATTCGAGAATGAAAGGTTGATTGAACCAGACGGCTTTCAAGGGCGTTTGGTTTTCATCTTCAAAGATTACTTCTGCAATCGTCAATTTGCGTCGAAAAATGCGGTTTAACTTTACCTTGGTCACGATGGCGCAGACAGTTATGACAGAGTTGAGATATTCTTCGGAAAGCGCGACGGTCTTTGAAAAGTCGTCATAACGACGGGGGAGATAGAACAAAAAATCTTGGATAGTGAATAGTCCCAATTTTTCCAAAGTTTTGACATATTTCGGAGTAATTTTGGGAATGTTTTTGAGAAGAGTATTCATTTGTGCGCTAGCTTGAATCCCTGCCTGCCGGCAGGGAACCTGCCATCTTCTCTTTAAAAGTTTTTATGACACATGTGCGCTTAGCAGGAATCGAACCTGCGACCTTCTGGACCGCAACCAGACGCTCTATCCACTGAGCTATAAGCGCATAACTGGAGAAAGTAACAACCTATGCTTTTTAGCACATAAAAAAGAAAAAAGCAAAGTTTTTCATATTCCCAAAAATCTTTCCAAGATTTCCACCAGATTATTCCCTTGCTTTACCTCCGGGATAAATTTGAGCAATATTCGGCGTATTTTCACAGGGTCTTCATTTTCAATGGGAATGTGGACAAAAGGTGTGAGGTAGCTTCTTGTGTGCAGACTGATTACTTTTTTATATGATGGTTCGTAAAAAATCCAAAAAGAACGAATATTTTCAAATGCATACAGCTCGTTGCCAGCTATCATTCCTTCCGGTACTATTTGGAAATTTAAAATACGAGGTTCTTTGCCCATATACATATAAGCAACAATCCCAATCAGCACAAAGACGATAGCCATGATTGGGTTATTGGTGAAAGTGGCATAGATGATGATTGCTAAGAGAATAAGTGTGGCGTAAGAAAGGCGCTTTTTATTTTGTTCAAACATTTCAAATTCCGGCGCGCTCCAATGCATGAGTGAATCTTTGGAATTTTGCTCAATAAGTTTCTCGTTTTCTGGAGCAGGGAGCATCATCTCTTGATCTTCCCGATTTTTTTCCAAAAACAACCTAGCATCTTTTTGGGCGGGTTGTTTGTAATTTTTAATATACATTTTTGTGTCTTTAGGTTGTTGGATTGAATTTATTTTATGTTAGCATATTAAATAGAGACGAGGCAATGCCCCACCTTTACATTTAGTGAGCCAGCTGGTAGTATTTAAAAGTTAGGATTTATGATATATGGAGAGGTGGCTGAGTGGCTGAAAGCACCACACTGCTAACGTGGCAAGGGGTAAAACCCTTCGAGGGTTCAAATCCCTCCCTCTCCGCCTTCGCCCGCCGAAGCGGGCTACGGCGGACAAAGTCCGCCGGGAGCACGCGAAGGCGGGTTTCGCCCACTATGCATTACGTTTATATTTTAAAATGTAAAAATGAAAACCCTATATTGGTTGCGCCTCTGATTTAAAAGAACGAATAAAAAGGCATAATTGCGGATATGTTCCGGCCACCAAAGATTTATTGCCCATAGAGTTGATGTGTTATTTTGCTTTTTCTGACAAATACAAAGCATTTGAATTTGAAAAATATTTAAAATCAGGATCCGGACGTGCTTTTACTGAGAAGCATTTTTAGAAAATATTTGGAGAGATGGCCGAGTGGTTTAAGGCAACAGTCTTGAAAACTGTCGTACTGTTAAAGGTACCGTGAGTTCGAATCTCACTCTCTCCGCCTTCATTAAACCATATTTCCAAATTAGTTAATCGGGGTGTAGTATAGTGGCAGTACGCAAGGCTGGGGGTCTTGTAGTCGGAGTTCGATTCTCCGCACCCCGACCAGGATAATGGAAAAAATGGTTTAATTAAATAAAATCATGGATTTCTCAAACTTTTCAAGTGCTTTTATTTGGATTATCCAGCATGGATATTTTTTGATGTTTGTGATAATGCTGATTGAGGGACCGGTGATTACGGCTGCAGCTGCTTTTGCTGTGGCCCTGGGCTATTTTGACGGTTGGTTGGTTTTTTTACTTTCCATTTTGGGCAATCTGGTTCCGGATGTAATCTATTATGCACTGGGCTATTGGGGGCGAGAAAAATTAGTTAATAAATATGCGCACTACTTTGGTTTACCCCATGACAGGATAGTTTATTTGGAAAATCTTTCTCGTCGGCATGCTGGAAAAGCGATGACGCTCATTAAATTGGTTCCACTTTTAGCAACCCCGGGGCTTATTATTGTCGGTGCGGTTAAGATGCCGCTCCGGAAATATATTAATTGGTGCGTTATTTTAACTATTCCTTCTTCGCTTTTTTTCTATCTCATCGGTTATTATTTTGGAGCTGCTTATGATAAAATAAATCATTATCTTAATCTAAGCGGACTGGCGATAATTTTAATTCTAATTTTTTTCGCTTCAGTATCCTATGGTTATGGAAAATTAACAGCCAGATTTGCTAAGAAGATTGATAAGGCATAAAATTGAAACCAATAAGCGGCTAAGAGGCGGGCAATTTGCTGGAGATTACCAGATAAGTGCGTCTAAAATGCTTAAATCCTAAAGACGATAAAACATATGCGCATTGCAATTTTTTGTGATAATTTCTATCCGGAATTAAGCGGTATTTCCGACTCTATCATTGCTTCCGCGCGAGAGTTGGCGAAATGTGGTCACACAGTTCGCTTTTTTGTTCCGAGCTATTCCGAGAAAGATTTCAAAACGGGGGGCATTGGTTCCAAGCGAGAAATTGATTTGGATAATGGCATTGAAATTACGCGCTTTTTTGCTGTTTCCTATCCAACACCAACCAAGCAAGGACGGATGGTTATCCCAACTGGCTTGCGCTGGATTGCAATTAAAAAATTCAGACCGGATGTGATTCATTCCCATCTTTTTTTTGGCGTAGGGCTGGAGGCAATGCTTGCCGCAAAAATACTTAAGGTGCCTTTTCTTGGAACTAATCATACGGCGATTGTGCAGTATGTGAAATATGCGCCAATAAGAGGCGAATGGGTCGAGCGTTTTAGTTTGAAATATGTCAATTGGTATTATGGTAAATGCCAGTTAACAACTTCTCCGTCAAAATTATTGCTTGATGAGATGAGAAAAAATGGGTTTAAGGCGCGGCACGAGACGGTCTATAATCCGGTTGATATGAAAACTTTCAATTTGACTGTCGATCATAATAAGACTGAGTTGAAAGAAAAATTAAAATTAAACGAACACGTGGTTGTTTATGCGGGAAGATTCGCGCCAGAAAAAAATATTGATGTGATTGTGCGCGCCATTGCCCTTGTTAAAGAAAAAATTCCCGGCATCACTTTAGCTATGGCAGGCCATGGCGGTTATTTTGAAGAAATAAATAAATTGGTGTTGGAATTGGGTCTCGAGAAAAATGTGAAATTTTTTGGAACGCTCAGTCACTTCGAGCTGGCTGATCTCTATCGGGCTTCGGACATTTTTTCCATAACCAGCACCTCGGAAATTCAAAGCATGACGCTCATCCAGGCCATGGCTTGCGGATTGCCAACTGTCGGGGTGAGAGCGCGGGGCTTTGAATATATTGGAGAAAGTGGTATTCTTGTGGAACCAGGGGATTCAAAGGCGCTCGCAGAAAAATTTGTTTTACTTTTGGAAAATACGAACTTGAGAAATAGTTTATCCGAGCGTTCATTGGAATTTGCGCAAAAATTATCTGACAGAAATATCGCTCTTTTGTGGGAAAAAATTTATAAAAGAGAGATTAATAATTTCAAAGCAAAAATATGAAAATTAGCTTTGTCGTTCCGGCCTATAATGAAGAGAAGTATATTGGAAAATGCTTAGACTCAATTTTTCGCGAAATAAACCGCAGCAAAGTTGATGCTGAAGTGATTGCAGTGAATAATGCTAGTACGGATGGTACAAGAGAGGTCATTCTGGCTCGCCCGGGCGTCTTGCTTGTGGACGAATTGCGAAAGGGTCTTTCGCAAGCGCGTCAAGCTGGTTTTTTGGTCTCCTCGGGAGAAATTATTGCCAATATTGACGCGGATAGCATTCTAGCGCCTGGTTGGATCGAGAGAGCGCTTTTGGAATTTTCCAAAAACAAAAAGCTGGTCGCGCTGAGTGGCCCATATATTTATTATGACAGATCGTCGTGGGTCAATTTTATGGTTTGGTCGTATTATCTAGTAGGTTATGCCGGTCATCTCTTTAATCACTATATTCTTCAAAAGGGCGCAATGCTTCAGGGTGGTAATTTCGTACTTAGGCGTTCTGCTCTCGAAAAAATCGGCGGGTTTGATGTGCGTATTGGTTTTTACGGCGAGGATACAGACGTGGCGAAAAGAATTCAAAAAATGGGTCAAGTCAAGTTTTCCTTTCTCTTTCCCATGCGCACCTCGGCGAGAAGATTTTCTGGAGAGGGGCTTGTTTCTACGGCCGCCAAATATGTTATTAATCATTTTTGGGTGATTATCTTTCGTAAGCCTTTTTCTAAAAAATATAAAGATATAAGATGAAAAACTTGATACTCAATTTGAAAAAAATATTTCTAGGAAATAATCATTTCTGGAAACAAAGGGAGGTTTTGGAGTCTATCATGTTTGGACTCCTTTTTTTCTCCGGCAGTATCATGATTAATCACTATACCTCAATCTATGTTGACAGAAGCGCCGGCAATCATGTTACGGATATCCTTCTGGATAATTTGCCGATAGCAAATGTGAATTTTATTGTCAATGAGGTGGCTTGGGTTTTTATTTGGCTGGTAATCGTTTTGTTGCTCGTTAAACCGCAAAGAATTCCTTATGTGCTCAAAAATATCGCTTTTTTTATTTTTATTCGTTCCATTTTTATTTCTCTTACGCATTTAGGTCCGATTCCAAATCATTCTTATCTCAGCAAGCACGATATTTTGTCCGGAATTGCTTCGGGTAATGATATGTTTTTTTCTGGCCACACCGGCATGCCCTTTTTATTGGCGCTAATTTTTTGGGAAAATAAAGTTTTGCGCTATGTTTTTTTATTTGGATCGTTCCTATTTGGCGCAAGTATGATTCTCGGGCATTTGCATTATTCAATTGATGTTGTCGCCGCTTTCTTTATCACGCACAGTCTTTATCGTATCGGTAGGCACTTGTTTCGTGCAGATCACAAGCTTTTTTATGAGACGGGGATGGAAGAAAATGCAGTCTAGATTTTTTGCCTTGCAATGATTGCGCCGGTAACTTCTTTTGCTCCAGTGGCTTTTAGAATTTTTGCGCACTCAAAGAGAGTCGCGCCAGTAGTGGCGATATCATCGACAAGTAGGATTTTCTTGCCGGAAACCGCTTTTTCTGCTTGAGGGAAAGTGGCAAAAGCATTATGGAGATTGCTCAATCTTTCATGATAATCTTTTATCTTCATTTGTGCACGGGTTTTCTTTTGGCGAAAAATCAAATCGGTTCGAACGGGAAGATGAAGCCCTGGGGTTAAATTTTGACTGATGGAGTTTGCGAGAATTTCTGCCTGATTAAATCCGCGCCACTTTAATTTGCGCCTGTGAATAGGAACGGGTATGATAAAATCGGGCAAGGGAGCTTCATTTTTTTGCAAAGCCTTCGCAATTATTTTCCCCAAAGGGGTACCCAGATCGATAACGAAATTATATTTGAACAAATGGACAAGTTTGGATATTTTTTGGTAATCTGTGGCACAGATTAAGGCATTTAACTGCAGTGGGGATTTTTTTTCGAATTGATTTCTTTGGCATTTTTTGCAAATAGTGCCATTTTGGGTAATTTCTTTCTCGCAATATGGACAAAGCTGAAAAGAAAGAAGGGGAAATTTTTCCATGCATTCCTGGCAAAGCCAGGTATTTTTTTTATGGCAAACGAGGCATGTGATGGGAAAGAGGGAATCAAGAAAAAAAGTGTTTAGAATCCGGCAAGCAATAATTGGTTTTTTGATATTTTTTGATAGTTGCATTTGCGGGAAGATTTATTTTAAGTCTATTTTTTCGAAGGAGAATTGTCAACATCCCGAATATTTGATTAACTTTAGCTAATGCTGTAAAATCAAGAAAGAATAGCAAATAAATCTCCGGCTACCGATACGCGGTATGCCGATTGGTAAAAAAGAATTATGTCGCTCAATGAAATCCAAAACGAACTTTATAAAAAAGAACCGAATAAAGAATTGTTGCAGCATGAAAAAAGTGAATTTGATGCTAAATCAGTAGTATTTACTTCTCCGGAAAAAATGGATTTGCCAAAAGATGAGTGGTTGGAAAAGGGGGAAATGATTGAAAAGGAAGATAAAAAAATTATCAAAAAAGGAGCGTTTATTATTGGCGGATTGCTTTTGATTGTTGTGATTGCAGTGGGGTTCTACAAAATCAAGCAATCCCTTTTTAGTGTTGATCGAGTAGCTGTTTCTCTGAACGGCCCAACTGAAGTCAGAAGTGGTAACTTGGTTGCTTATGCGATAAAATATAAAAATGACAACATGGCTGACTTGAAAAACGTCGTGCTTAAAATGACTTATTCCGAAGACTTTAAGCCGGAAGGCAATACTGACTTCAAGAGTGATGGTACGATGGTTAGCATGATAAGCCTTGCTGATATTAAAGGCAAAAGCGAGGGGTCGGTTGTTTTTAGCGGTCAAGCATATAGTCCTCGTGGAAATCTAATTAAGATTAAGGCTGATTTGTCATATGCGCCATCTACTGTTAGCACGACATTTGTAACTGGCGATCAATTATCAGTGGGTGTGATTTCTGCTCCAATAACACTTGAAGTTGCGGCACCTCAAAGCATTTCCGCTAATGATGAGGTGAATTACTTAATCACCTATAAAAACGAAGGAGCGGAAAATCTTGAAAACATAAAAGTTAAGATTGATTATCCTGATAATTTCACCTTTTCCAGCTCTGATCCGCGAGCGCTGGAGGGAAATAATATTTGGTATATTGGCAGTTTGTCGGCTGGGCAGAGTGGAAAAATAGTAGCAGCAGGAAAGCTTGGGGGGAATCGAGATGAGATAAAAACAGCAAGAGTAACAATCGGTGCTAATAATAACGGTGAATTTATCAGCTACAATGAAGAGAGTGTGCAGACTAAGATTATTTCTTCACCATTGACCATAGTGCAAACCGTCAATGATTTAAAAAGTCTAACGGCAAATGCCGGGGAAATGCTGCGATTTAAGATAAATTATAAAAACGAAGGGGCATTGGGACTGCGGGATGTGATTATTACTGAACATATCGATAGCACTGTCTTGGACTACTCGACCCTTGATATTGACGGAGGTGCATATGATGCCAACAACAAAACTATTACCTGGAAAGCTTCAGATCATAAGGAGCTAAAAAACTTGGCCGCCGGCCAGGGAGGTGTGATTGCATTTTCAATCGGGGTTAAGGGCGTTATTCCGGTGGCGAGCACTAATGATAAAAATTTTGTCATTTCCAGTTTGGCAAAAATAGATAGTCCCGATATCCCAACGCCGATAAGCATGAATAAGATTATCTCTGGAAACAAGATGGATATCAAATTGAATTCCAAGCTGGTTCTTGATGTCAAGGGTTACTATAACGATTCCAAGATTCCAAATTCAGGACCAATTCCTCCTGCAGTTTCCCAAGAAACAACCTATACAATACATTTTATCGCTTCAAACGTTTCCAATGACATTGAGACTGCAAAGGTGGAGTCTGTTTTGCCGACTTCAGTTAGTGTGACAGGGGTTTTCTTTCCTGAAGGATCGCCATTGTTCTATGATGAAAGATTAAATTCAATCGTTTGGAATATCGGCAATCTGCCTGCGGGCGCAGGAATATCTTCTCCGGCAAAGGAAGTGGCTTTTCAGATAAAAATTAAACCTTCCATTGATCAATTTAGAAAGGAAGCACCATTACTCAATGAATCAGTGTTTTCTGCCAAGGATTCATTTACGGGAGAGAATATTTCTGCTACAGTTGCAGGTAAAACTACACGACTTCCTGAAGATAGTGGTTTAGGCGGTAAATATGAAATAGTAAATTAATGTTCAAATTGATTGCAAAAAAAAGTACTGCAAGAGGCGGTCAAATTAAGACGAAAAACGGAGTACTTAATACCCCGTTTTTTATGCCTGATGCAACGCGTGGTTTTGTAAAATCGCTTGATCGTGACGATTTGTCTTCGGTGGGTGTGAATCCTATGGTTGTAAATACCTATCATTTATATCTTCAGCCCGGGACGGAACTTATCAAAAATGCCGGAGGAATTCATGAGTTTATGAACTGGCATGCGCCGCTCTTGTCTGATTCCGGAGGCTATCAAGTTTTTTCCTTGATTCACAAAAATCCGGAAATGGGGAAAATCACCGATGAAGCGGTAATTTTTAAATCTCCCTTGGACGGTTCAATGCATGTTATTTCGCCGGAAAAATCAATTCAGATTCAATTTGATTTGGGGGTTGACATGATGGTGGTTTTGGATGATGTTCCACCAAATAGTTACACAAAAGAAAAAATCAGGGACGCAGTCGAGCGGACAGTCCGCTGGGCAGCGCGGTGCAAGGTGGAATATGAAAAACAATTGAAAGCGAGAAAAATATCAGCTTCCAAGCGGCCGCTGATCTTTGGCGTTATTCAAGGCGGGGGACACGCTGATTTGCGAAAATATTGCGCAGAGGAATTAGCAAAGATCGGCTTTGATGGTTACGGTTTTGGTGCACGACATGTTGATGTCGATGGCAATTTTATGGAAGATATTGTGCGGGAAACCGCCGAGCTTATCCCGGAGCGGGCGTTGCGTTTTGCGCTGGGCGTGGGAACACCGGCGGATATCGTTAAATTTATTGAGTGCGGTTGGGATATGTTTGATTGCGTGATTCCAACAAGAGAGGGAAGGCATGGGAGACTTTTCCTGCGAAAAAGCAATTTTAAATTTTCAATTTTTCCGCCCAAGGCGGACCAGCCTAGGGCTGGTAATTTTCAAGCAAATCTAAATGACCAAATTTTAAATAATAAAAAGAATACAGATACGGAATCATTCTATGAAACGATAAATATTAATAATGGAAAATTCAAGGAAGATTTTGGGCCGGTGGATGCTGATTGTGATTGCGCTTTGTGTCGGAATTATACGCGCAGTTATCTTCACCACCTCTTTGCCATGAAAGACTCATTGGCGATGCGCCTCGCTGCAATGCATAATTTGAAATTTTATATGGATTTGATGGAGAAACTCAGAGAGAATTTGAAAGGCTAAATTAGAAATTTGAAATGAATTTTAAATGTTTTAATTTTTTAAATTTAGCAATTTAGACTTGAATTAAAATTTTAAATTGAAAATTTAGAATTACTATGAAACATATTGAACTACTTGCGCCGGCGGGAGATTTAGAAAAACTAAAATACGCCCTTGCCTATGGCGCGGACGCTGTCTATTGCGGTGTGCCGGATTTTTCTTTGCGGGTGCGGATTAATCGGTTTTCGAATGATGATTTGAAAAAAGCGGTGGAATATGTGCATGCGCGCAAGAAGAAAATTTACGTGACACTCAATATTTATGCGCACAATCAACATTTGGAAAAAATTAAAAAGCACATTCAGTTTTTGAAAAAGCTGAAAATCGATGCGATTATTGCGAGCGATCCCGGGATAATCCTCCTCATTCAAAAATATTGGCCCGAGTGTGAGATTCATCTTTCTACACAAGCCAACGCGACCAACTTTTCCGCGGTGGAGTTTTGGAAAAAGCTTGGAGTGAAAAGAATTATTCTCGCTCGCGAAGTGTCGCTCGCGGAAATAAAAGAAATCAAAAAGCAATCGAAAAATATTGAGTTAGAATATTTTGTGCATGGCGCAATGTGTATGAGTTATTCTGGGCGTTGCATTTTGTCAAAATGGATGACGGATCGTAGTGCTAATTTGGGGGATTGTTCGCAGCCGTGTCGATGGGCGTATCATGAAACATGTAACATGAAACATGAAACAAGAAATGCGGGGGGCAAGAATTTTATTAGCATAAACGTGATTGATGATCAGAAGCGTTATGGGATGGATGTGGAGGAGGATGCTCATGGGACCTATTTTTTCAATAGTTATGACATGAATTTACTGGCGCATCTCGGAGGGCTGCGCGAGGCGGGAGTGGAATCATTTAAGATTGAAGGACGCGCCAAAAGCGCCTATTATCTGGCGATAGTGACACGGGCTTATCGTGCGGTGCTTGACGGCTTGGAAAATAATCTGTCAGAGAAGGAAATTAAGGTGATTATAAAAAAACAAAAAACAGAGCTGGACAATCTTGTCCATCGGGGATATTCGACTGGTTTTCTTTTGGGATGCGAGCCGGAACATAATTTTGACAATCGAAATAATCCGGCTAAATTTCAGTTTGTGGGCGAGGTGAAATCCGTGGAAGGTAAATTAAATATTTTGCGCGTGCATAATCACATTTCCATTGAAGATAAATTGGAAGCGATTACGCCAAAAGTTAATATCAAACTTAAAATAAAAAAGATTTTGGATTATAATAAAAATGAGGTAAGCGTGGCTGATGGTGGGCATAATAAGGAATATTATTTTGAGTTTGATCAGAAGTTGGAAAGCGGGAGTTTGGTGCGGAAAGTTATTGAAAAAGCCTAAGGTATAAACTTTAAAACTAACATAAAATTATGCGAGAAGATAAGATTTATAAAATTGAAGTGCATGTGGCAGGGATTTGTTTTTTTGGTGGCAAGGTGCTAATTGCAAAAAGAAATTCAAAAAGGAGACTCTATCCTAGCCTTTGGGAATGCGGCGGCGGGCAAGTGAGAAATGGAGAGAATTTTAAAGAAGCGCTGATTCGTGGGCAAAGAGAGGAATTGGGCATAGAGATAAAGCCGCTAAGAATGCTCAAAAATTTAGGTACCTATGAAATTATTACTAATAATCCCGAGCAACCAAAGATCCCTGGTGTCAAAATTGTTTGTGAAATTGTTGGTTTTACAAATGGCAAGGAGCCGGAAATTACTGATGAACATGATGAGTGGAAATTTATCTCTGAGGCAGAAGTTGATGATTATGAATTTATTCCTGGACTAAAAGAGGAGATTCGAGAGGCATATGGAATGATAGAACTTAGTGCTGCACCTGTTGACTAAATCAAAAAAGTGGTGTAGCATATCCCTAGTACAAGAAACTTTGCGGGTTTGGCTCCGTGAGGGGAAAATTTGGAATTAAGGTGTTCGCCGAAGAGGCGAGAAGCTAGATGGAATCGCGAGATGAATCTCGTTCTGGCAATTTAAGAATATCTTTTATTCTTTAATTGTGGGGACGGGATTTTTTGTTTACAAAATACAAATTAATTACAAATATACAAATAAATTGAGATAGTTGGAGCCTATAGATTTGATTTTCTAGCTGAAGATAAAACTATCATAGATCTGAAACAAGGAGATTTTTATTCAAAAAACAATTTTATTCAAGTATTGCAATATCTGAAAGCAAGTAATTTGAAATTAGCAATTTTAATTAACATTATGCAGCAAGGCGTTAAATTTAAAAGAGTATTAAATATTAAGTGAATATTGCAATTTGTATATTTGTAAATTTGTACAGATTTGTAATTCATAGAAAAATATGGAAGACAAGCAGATGATGATGGATAAAATTGCGTCGCTTTGCAAGAGGCGGGGTTTTGTTTATCCTTCCTCGGAAATTTATGGCGGTATGCAAGCGATTTATGATTATGGGCATTATGGAATATTGCTTAAAAATAATATTCGCGATGCTTGGTGGAAAGCGATGGTGCAATTGCGCGATGATGTGGTGGGTTTGGACAGCGCGATTTTTATGCATCCGACGACTTGGGTAGCGTCTGGGCATGTCGGCGGTTTCAATGATCCGCAAGTTGATTGCAGAAAATGCAAATCACGCTTTCGCGCCGATCATATTTTGGAAGAGTTTGGTATTAATGCCGATAAGGCGCCACTCGATGAATTAAATGGTTATTTGGATAAATTACGCGAAGAAAAAAAATTAAAATGCGCCAATTGCGGTTCGACCGACCTTACTTCCGCGAAAGTTTTTTCTTTGATGGTAAAATCAAACATCGGTTCGCCGACCGATGAGCTGAAAGAAGAAAATGTGGTCTATCTCAGGCCTGAGACTTGCGGAGGAATTTATTTGGAATACAAAAATACGCTTGATTCTTTGCACAAAAAATTGCCATTCGGAATTGCGCAAGTGGGCAAAGCTTTTCGCAACGAGATTGTGGCGCGCCAATTTATTTTTCGCACGCGGGAATTTGAGCAAATGGAAATGCAATATTTTTTGCATCCCGATATGATGAAGGAAAAATATGATGCGTGGAAAGAAGATCGCTGGAAGTGGTTTTTGGATTATGGCATTACGGAAAAAGAAATCCGCTGGTATAAA
>JAJYBE010000024.1 GCA_021779205.1 bacterium | reverse complement strand
TTTAGTTTACCCGCTAAGCCAAATTAAGCAAACATTTTTGCCAGCCAACCAAACAAGCTGAATCCCGAATCACTGTTTATTACAAATGTCTGCAATCTAGCATTTTGTTGATTCAATGAAGTGATTTGGTCTTGCAAAACCAATTTTACCGCTGAATCAGTTGCTTGATTCATTAAATTGATAAGCACTTTGATTCTGGCTTGGTTTTCTGCAATAGCGGCCTGGATCTCGGCAATACTTCCATATTTCGGTCCAATAAGAAATTTCACTAACCCGCTTCGACCTTCCACTTTATTTATAGATTCTTCCACTTTGGCTTGTGAATCATTTTGAGCCTGAGCCACTACTTTTACTTGCTCTCCAATGCCTTTAGCCTCTTGGGTGTCGGATTCACTAACAGTTTTTAAGGTGTGCACAAATTGGGCAACGGTGTTTTTGTATTGTTTTGCCACATCCTCATTGCCATTTTCATCGCCTTTTTGATTATTGTTTTCAACTGCCACTTCCACCATCTTGTCTAATGTTTCTATTTTACCATTAATAGTATCGTCAAGAGTTTTAATTTGAACCGGATCCTTAGTGGCGCCCAGCTGAGCAATCAATGACTGAATTTCTGAAAGCGAAGAATTAAAAGCTCCAAATGCTTTAGGGTCAGAAGTTGCCAATGGAGCAATTCTAGACTCAATTTTAGATACCTCCTTTGTCATATCGGCAGTATTCTCCTGAGCATTATTATCTCCACTTTGTTTATCAACTTCGCTTTGCTCCTTATTTCCCTGGCTATTATCCGCTTCCTTGGATTGAATTTGCATAGTCTTATCTTCGTTCTCGCTGGTTTTAATCGTATTGGAGACGGATGCCTGCTTATCTTTTTGATTATTCTGGTTATTTTCATCACTATTGCTATGATTATCACTGGAACTGCTATGGCTATTTCCTTCATTATTAGCGCTATGATTATCGCTAGAACTGTTATGGCTACTTTCCTCATTATTAGCGCTATGGCTATCACCACTATGGCTATCTTCACTAATATTTCCAGCACTTCCTTCCTCGTCAGCCAAAACCACCGGGATTCCCGGTTTAATTTGGCTGGAAACATGAGAAAACACAGCGCCAGTTGTGAATAAAATGCCAATGATGGCGACCATGGGCAAGTTTCTTTTCACTTTTTGCATATTTTTGCTTTAAAAAATTATATTAAGTTGGTTCATATGAAATCTTCTCACTTCTGTTTATGAATACGCAGATGTTTTCTTAATTATTTCACTTTCAATCTTCATTTGATATGTCCTCATTTGATGGAGCTGCGTCTTTATGAGAATCTGTTTTTTTATCCGACACCTTGGTCGCTTTGGGCACAGTTTTATCACTGGAAGCTTTTACAGTCACGTCTTTTTCGCTTTCCGTTTGATTTTTCTTGTTAATGTTGGCGTTTTGCATTTTTTCCAATGATGTGTTTTCACTATTATTATTTTCCTTTTTCAATTCAAGCTTTGAATCATTTACTTTATTATTATTATCATCATCATTTCCCCCACTACTATTTAAATTTTCAGCATTATCCTTTTCCTTCTTATACTCTTCGATATTTTCATAACGATATGTGGATTTTTCATCAGACTTCGGTGAAGTTTTTTTGGTTATGGGCACTATTTTATTATAAATCGGAATCTTTTCTAATTCTTTTTCTATTTTTTCTGCTTTTCCGCTAGCAAAAGTTAAATAACCAAAAGATAAACTAATAAAAAACAATGTGATTATCATTGGCACAATCCTTATTTTATATAATGAACCAACTTTAGTTATCAGCCGATAACCTGAAAACAAAAAAACTCCCAATAAAATCAAATACAGATAAGGAATATTCAGCCAACCCAAATTTCCCTTCTGTTTGGCCATTATTTCAAAAAGCAAAGCCAAGGACAGTGAACCCATGATGCTGGTTGAAAATGTGCCCATTCCAAAAACAAAATTTTTCACAGCAAAAAACCATCTTGGCCTGATTTTAAGATTCTCTCTCTCGATTTTGTCTAAAATTTTTTTATCCAGACTCATTTGTTTTCACTTAGAATTTTCTTAAATCGCTTTTTAGCTCTGTTTAATAATGTCCCCACCGTAGAAACCGGTTTTTTCAAAATATATCCCACTTCTTCATAGCTTTTATCCTCCAAATATTTCAATACCAGCACTTCCCTAAATTTGATCGGTAACCTTTTTAGCGCTTTGCCAATACTGTCCTTTTGATCTTTTTTGATAAGCAATTGCTCAATATTCTCATCTGAAGCCAAGATTGCAAACAACTCCTCATTTCCCTCCAAGGAAATATTACCGGCATGTTTTTTGTATTTTCTCCAATTGTCAATACACTCATTATGGGCGATTCCATACAGCCAGCTTCCAAAGCTTTTACCTTTTTGAAAGCTATTTATGTTTACGAAAGCTTTGATGAATATATTCTGGACAATGTCTTCATTCATCTCCTTAGTTCCGCCTGTAATTCGACGCACATATTTAGTAAGTTTGAATTCATATCGTCTTATCAAGATACCAAAAAATTCCTTATCCCGAAGAACAAGAGCTATAACTTCTTCATCATTTTTTTCCTCTACTTCTTGAAGATTCATTTTTTTAAAAAAAATTGCAAACTCAATCATACATACGCCTTTTTTTAATTTTATCACAAAAAAAAATAACAAAGCAACTAATTAAATTTTTAAGTAACAAAAAAAAGGGGGTGCGAAAACTTGTTGCTTTTTCTGATTTGTTGTAAAATGAAAATAATAAAAAATTACTAACAAAAAAATGGAAGAAGAAAAAGCGGAGTTTAGAGTTAAATTTATCAACCCGCGCGCAATCATTGCAGAATTGGAAATTCTCCCCGGAATGTCCATTGCGGATTTTGGTTGCGGAACCGGCTATTTCACCTTTCCATTGGCAGAAAAAATTAAACAAACCGGGCGCGTCTATGCTTTGGATATTCTCACTGACAAACTGGAAACGATCGAATCGCAAGCAAAGTTATTGGGACTAAGCAACATCATCACTAAAAAAGTTAATTTAGAAGCTGCCAATGGATCAAAGTTGGAAGAAAACAGTTTGGATTGGATTTTTTTGGTTAACATGCTTTTTCAAAATAAAAATAAAGAGATAATTATTCGCGAAGCGATGCGCGTTTTAAAGCCGGGTGGAAAAATTCTAATTATTGAATGGAATGAAAAAGATGCCTCATTCGGACCGGATGACGCATTGCGAATTTCTCAAAATAAAATTTCGGAGTTAGCGCAAAACAGTGGATTGACAGTGGTGAAAGAAATAAAAATCAGCGACTTTCATTTTGGAATAATTTTTGAAAAATAGAAAAATAAACAATGGGCAAGCTGAAAAAAATTAAAAAAATATTAAGCGGATCGATGATTCTTTTTTTTCTTTTATTTACTTCCGGATGCGGTTTAAAAACAACGACTCCGAACTATAAAGTAAATCTGGAAATTTGGGGACCGGTTGATGATGCCGATGCCTATCAAGAGATAATCGACAACTATAGGAAACTCAATCCCAACATTGGAACCATCACCTATAAAAAACAACGCATTGATACCTATCAAAATGATCTGATTGAGGCAATGGCTTCCGGACAAGGACCGGATATTTTTCTTATACATAATGATTGGCTAAGCAGTTTTTCCGATAAGACCACTCCCGCACCCAAAGAAATTTTAAATGAACAAACATTCCGCAATAATTTTGTTGATATTTGTGCTAGTGATTTCATTTCCAAAGGAGATATTTTTGCCGTTCCGCTAACCGTCAATTCTCTGGCGCTTTACTATAACAAGGATCTATTCAATGCTTCCGGAATTGTCGCTCCACCGACAACTTGGGATGATTTTTCCGCCGATGCGCAAAAAATGACTAAAATAAATTCCTTCGGGGAAATTATCCAATCCGGAGCGGCAATGGGCACGGCCTATAATATCAACCGTTCGACTGATATTTTAAATATGTTAATGTTCCAAAATGGCGCAACAATATCATCAGATTCTCAAGGAAAAATGAGTTTGAGTTTTGATTCGAAATCAGTCAATGCTCTAAATTTTTACACACAATTCGCAAAATCCGGTTCGGCAAACTATACATGGAACCCAACGTTGCACTATTCCATCGATGCTTTTTCCGAAGGAACATTGGCAATGATGTTGAATTATTCCTGGCAAATTGATGCCATCAAAAGCAAATCTCCTAAATTAAATTTTGCCATTGCTCCACTCCCCCAACTTTCCGCTTCAAACACAGCAAACTTTGCCAATTATTGGGCATTTGCCGTAGCAAAAAATAAAGTTACCCCAACCGGCGGTGCCGGAAACACCATTCCGGTTTCCAATGATCTGCGCATTAAAGAAGCTTGGAAATTTTTAACCTACCTCACAACCAAAAAAACCCAATCTCAAGCAAACTCATCCGCTCAATCCGGCGGTCTGGGAAAGCGATATGATCCCAATTTCGATCCGGCAGATGATTATCTAAAAAAAACCAACCAGCCGGCCGCGCGGAGAGATTTGCTTGAAAAGCAAAAAAGCGATGTCAACCTGGGAGCATTCGCCCAGGGCAACCTAATTGCCAAAGATTTTCCAACAAGCAATCCGACCTATTTGGAAACGACTTTCGCGGAAATGATTGATTCAATCAATAAGGGTCTCGCGGGAACTTCCGATGCACTTTCCAAGGCAATAAATAAAATAAATCATTAACTAGCTAAATCAAAATGCAAAATAAAAAATATTTTCTGGGTTTGATATTATTTGTTCTATTTTTTTTCATCAAAATCGATAGCGTTTTTGCAAAAACAAGCTATTGCTATAATGCGCTTAATTCAACATGCGAATCGTCAAATGATGGCTGTACTGGCATTGGGCAAGAATGTGCAAAAGGTTGCAATGCAACCAAAGATGGTTGCGCCACTACAACAACTGACACTTATAAATGTTGTGTGAATAAAGGCGATCCTTCAAAATGCAAAGACTACACGACAGCAGCTGACTGCACCGGGGGCACGCCAAACGCTAACGCTTGCTCATCCATATCCACTTGCCCGCAATATTCCGATAGCAGTGGCGGATCCAGCTCCACAACAACATCCGTATCATTTACCAACCCGGCTTCTTTTAGCGATATTAATGGCTTTCTCACGGCATTGCTCACCGCGCTTAAAGGATTCGTTGTAACACTGGCGATAATTTTTATTGTAATCGGAGGCATTCTCTATATGCTTTCAGGAGGAAATCCCGGTATGGTTAAGCGCGCCAAAGATTGCTGGTTATTTTCCGTGATTGGTTTTGCCATTGTGATCGCCGCTCCCACATTTCTCAAACAAGTTCAACTGATTATGGGATCCAATCTGTCCGGAACAGAAAGCGCTTTGTCAATCGGACAAATTGCCACCAATATCCTAAACTTCCTCTTGTCAATGTTGGGAATTATTGCTACAATCAGTCTAGTAATCGCCGGCGGAATGTATATGACATCCTATGGCGACGAAAAACAAACTACCGCAGGAAAAAATATGGCAAAATGGGCAATCATCGGAATTTCAATTGCGCTGATTTCACTCATTGCCATCCAACAAATTTCCAAAATAATTACAGGATAATAGCAGAAAAAAGATACAAGTAATAAAATAAAAATAGAAGGAGGTGTTAATATGAAAAATAAAATTAAATTATTAGGTTATTCAGTTTCATCATTGTTGCTTTTAGCTCCGCTTGCTGTTTTTGGCGATGGTGGATTTTCCGTTCCTGCTAATGGTACTGGAAATTTAAAAAGCACCAGCGTTGGCACGCTTCTTGGAACAATTTTAAATTGGCTCTTGTCCGCAGTGGGAATTTTAGGTGTTATCGGTTTTGCTGTTTCCGGCATTATGTATCTTACCGCAGCGGGAGATGATAAAAGAATTGGGACCGCCAAAAATTTTATGCTTTATGCGGTTATCGGAGTAATTGTCGCTCTTGTCGGGTTAATCGCTGTTAATGCTCTAAGTAGCATATTCGTCAGCAATAGCGGATCGATTTCCGGCAACTAATTAGCAAAAAAATGAAAAACAGTCTCAATTTATTTGCGGGCTGTTTTTTTATTTGCTGATTATTTTTTCTTTTTTTATTTTTTATGCTATACTGTTTTTATAAATATTAAATTAACATTTTATGTTAAAAATGAGAAACAAAAAAATAAATATTATTTTGGGAATGGCTATTTTTTGCATAGCTCTTTTTTTAGAAACAACTGCAAACATTGCCTCAGCTACTACGCCAACAACTTTAAACACTGGATTATCATACTTAACGGCTTTTGGTCTTAGCGGAACATCCATATTTGAACTCTTAAGCACCATTCTCAATTGGTTGCTTTCCCTTGTGGGAATTTTAGGTGTTCTCGGTTTTGTTATTTCCGGCATTATGTATTTAACAGCTATTGGAGAACCAAAAGCAACAGAAAAAGCCAAAAACATTATGCTCTATTCAATTATTGGAGTAAGCGTCGCTCTCATTGGCTTAATTGTTGTTTATGCGCTTAGCTATATTTTTATCGGAGGCACTTATGCTTTATTAAATTCAATGACTGTTGCTATATGAAAAATAATTTAAAAATAAATTTATTTTTTTTTATCATTTTATTTATAAGCTTTTTTCCGTTAACAAAACAGGTGCTTGCTGCTGACTCTAGCTGTAGCGCCATTTCAGGCAGTTGCAAAACATCTTGTGCGGCAACTGAATCAGAGGGAAGCGCTTTTTGCAGTGATTCCAGCCAAAAATGTTGTGTAGCGATAGGGCTGCCAACTAATACGGATGGTGTTTTCGGAATTCTTTCCAATGCGCTTAATTTTTTATTAAGTTTAGTGGGCATTCTATCCTTATTGGGATTTGTTTTGGCGGGATTTCAATATTTCTTTATGGCATTTGATGAAAAATCAGTTGAAAAAGCTAAAAAAACACTCACCGCTTCAATTATCGGGTTGGTCATCGTTTTCTCGGGACTGATTATTATTTATGCCATTAGCAAAACTATTTTTGGATTGTCTCTTTCGTAAAATAAAAAAGACCGATCTTGCATCGCTATGCAATCCGGTCTTTTTCCTCCTTTCCCCCGATTCATTGATCGGGGATTTTTTTTATGGTTACTCTCCCCGATTCCATTCCGGGAAGAGCAACACCAATGTTGATTTTTTTACCCGGAGAATTCAACATTCCTCCGGGAATTGTATGAAATTTTTCCGGTCCAAACTGGACAGTGGCATAGGCGGGAGAAACCTGCCACCGACCACTTTCCAGGTGGACACACTGCCATCCACCGGCCGGGATGTTAAGGCTGAATTCCGTCGCCTCCACCCCGGAATTTTCAGTCATGGTTTCATTCTTGCCTTTTGCCTTAGTGTCCCAGACCTGCCAATTCCAATCCAGTTTCCTTGTTGGGATCCAGCCTTCATTGCCTTGCTGAAAATCGCCGTTCCGGTTGGGTAGCATAACTTTCGTCATGCCTTCCGAATCGACGTCAGCTTTTTGTCCGTTGAGGTCTTTTACTAAAACAGTCGAACCTTTTTGGACAGAGAAAACCGGCTGACGAGAATTATTATAAATCTGCGAGTCCTCGAGGACTTTCGCAAATATTCCCATTTCCGGCTCTGACTTCATCGAGCCTTTGTCGAGGGAATTTGCAATTTCCCCAACTTTATTCCCGCCGGATCGTCCGATGCTAGTTTGGAGTTGCGGAGATAAATTCCCAAATACTCCCCAGCCAGCGACGATTGCCAGATAGATAAAAAGAATGATCGTTATTGGTCTGGCAATCCAACAACTAATCCAGCGCAATGGTTTAAGCATGGCAATTTGGGGAAGCGCTGAAAGAGATCCCCAAACAAGAAGGGCGAGCAATGCCCAAAATGCCGCTTGCCAATGCCCCAAAATTCCTCCGATTGTTAGAATTGTTATACCGGCCATAAAGTAAAGACCGCCGACAAATACAATTACAACTAAGGCCAGAATTAGGAGTATTCCTCCAATCCAGCCAAGAGCTGGAACGGCAACTGCACCAGCCACTGGTGTGGCTCCGCAGATAAATTCCCAAATTCTTTCCAGCGTTCCGCAAATAATACTCCATATTGCGGAAAAAATACTGGTTAATCCTACCCGATAAGGAGTTATAAAAATAATGCCAATAACTCCAATTGCTGCCAACATCCAAATGGGAATCTGTATCATTTCTATTTCTCCTTATCTGTTTTCTCGCCATGCTTTGGCGCGCTCTGCCCAGCTAGAGGCGGTTTCGTTAAAATCTTTGCGGTTGGCTTTTTCAACATCAGCCACCTTTCTAACTTTTTCTTTAGCAAATCCAACTGCCGGAGCCAGTTTTTTTTCTTTAACACAAATATTGCGTTGCAGAAGAACCGACTCCTTGACGGTTTCATTCGGAGCAATGATAATGTCATGGAATAAATTCTCCACGACCAGAATTCCGTCCGTATAGTCTGTGGACGTCCTTTCCTCTTTATTATCCTTTGTTCCAGATGTTTTTTTTACCTTACGCTCAAACTTAACGAGCGTATTATAAACCCATCTGACCCACTCTTTTGCCAATTTTGGGTTGTTAACCCTTAGCCAACCAAGATAGGTCATGATTGATTTTCTTTCGGCAGGGCTTAGTGTTCCGTCGACGATCGCTTTTTCAAACAGGCTTTCGTCGTCGGTTGTCTGATCAGCCGCTTCAGAACTTAATCCGAAGAGCTCCCCCGCCTTTTTCTCAAGGTGAGTTCCGGCGTGATCCGTCATCACGTTAAAAATTTTCCCAAGAATTGGGATTGATGCTATCGCTCCCAAAACATCCGTCATCCCTTCCGCAAAATCCTTCACTTTTTTTGCCACCATAATAACTCCTCTCCTTTTTTTAATTAAAATTGTCAAAGTGCATCAGTGTCAGTGCGAACATTTTCACACTAACCGAGTATATTAGCACAAAATAAAGAAAAAATCAAGGGCATTACTTAAAAACCTTTAAAATAAGCCCGTCTGGCCTCCGCTTTTTTTATAAAATTGACCAATTAAAATATTTTTGATAATCTAAGAATAGTTCTACTATTTTTTTGGTCCGGTGGCCGAGTGGTTAGGCAAGGGTCTGCAAAACCCTTTACAACAGTTCAATTCTGTTCCGGACCTCAAAAAAATCAGCCGCGGTGGTGGAATTGGTAGACACAAGGGACTTAAAATCCCTCGATCGCAAGGTCATGCGAGTTCGATTCTCGCCCGCGGTACACATAAAGCGTCTCGGCAGAAATGCCGAGACGCTTTTTACTTCTTTATTTTTTTATACCTTTATTCGTTAATTATTTCCGCTATAAGTTTTCGTCTACCGAAAGCAAACGCCTGCGCTTTTGTTTTCATATAAATATCAATTCTATTTCCTTCAATCGCCCCACCGCGATCCTGACAAATATAAATGCCATAACCATCAATATTTATTCTAGTTCCAAAAGGAAAATTCATCGGGCAAGCAATTGTTTCGTTTTCGTGGACCACTGCTCCTGAAGCCGTTATTCCATCACTTTTTCCACATTCATCAGCAGAAGCGGTGTAGGCGGAAGCATTGACTTGAAATTTTCCATCAGGAAACTTTTTATTTTTAATCTTATTTTTTTCTTCTTTTTGATCAACAATCACCCTTTCACAAATAGGCTGATCGACATTTTCTTTTTCATTGCAAGATAATGCTTGAATATTTCCGGAAGTTAGAATATTTTCCGCAATGCTTGAATAGTTTATTTTTGTTTGATTAGAATCATCAGCTCTTGCGCTTTCCGTTGTCGCCAATAAACAAAAAGCGATAAACGATCCGCAAGCAAATGCCAACTTCGTTCTAATGCGCATAGATAAACTCTTAATTGTTAAATGCTGATCTTAAAAAAAGCTTTTTCGATCAACTGCGCATACTAGCATAAGTTCTCTGTTTGGTCAAGCCTGGTTTTATTTTTTTGGCTATGATAAACAATTTTTAGACAAAAAAAACTCCACGCAGGAGCTATTTTTTAAAAAAAATTTGCAATCAATGCTTTCTTTTATTCTTTCGTTCTTTTCCAAGAACGTTTCTTGCCGCTTCTTCGGCTGTCATCTGCTGATTGCTTAAGTCTTCCGGACTTAGAAGAATTGAATTGTCCTGGCTTACACCGGTTTGATTTTGATATGGAATAAAAATTTCGCTGAAATAATCAGCAGGAATAGCATCCATAAAGCTGCGCCAAATCGGAGCAGCCACAAAAATTCCGTCCGCCTCTCCGGTCATTGGTTGTGAATTATTATTTCCCGCCCAAACAGCAACTGAAATTTTTGGCGTATAGCCCACTGTCCATGCATCGCGAAAATCCTGTGTCGTTCCTGTTTTTGCCGCTACAACTTTTCCCGAAATAGCCAATGGATTATTCATGCCAAAAGTCGCCGCCCTGGCATCATTGTCCGATAAAATTGAATTGATTTTCCTCGCCACTTCGGAAGAAATAACTTGTTCTCCAATTACATTATCCGCATACAATTCTCCGGTATCATTATCTATTTTTCTAATCATATGTTGAGCATATTTCTTCCCATCATCGGCAAAAACAGAAAAAGCGCTTGCCATTTCAATCGGTTTCACTTCGGCTCCGCCGATTGCCATTGAAAGTCCATAACGTTTTCGATCGGTCAATGTCGTAATACCCAATCGCTGAGCCATATTAATTGCGCTATCAATTCCCACAAGAGAAAGCGTTTTAATTGCCGGAATATTAAGCGACATCGCCAATGTTTTTCTCATCGGAAGAATACCATGAAATTGTCCATCGTAATTTTGCGGTATATAATCAGATCCGCTTCCATCGGGACCAAAATCGGTTTGCGTATCGGAAATTAATGTTTCCGGCTGATAGCCCTTTTCGAAAGCCGTAGCATACACAATTGGCTTGAAAGCAGAACCTGGCTGACGATTTGAATTTGCAACATTAACTTGCCCATCAATCGATTTATCAAAAAAATCACGACTTCCGACAAGCGCCAAAACATCCCCGCTTTTCGGATCGATAGCTACAAGCGTTGCATTGCTGGAATTATAATTTTTATTTTTCTTCACTCCATCGGCTATTGTTTTTTGGGCAATTTTTTGCAAATTCAAATCTAGCGTAGTAACGACTTTTAATCCGCCCTTTTCCAAAAAATCACGCCCATATTCTTTTTCCAATTGTTCACTCACACCAAAAACAAAATGCGGAGCAAGTATCGGCTCAAAAAAAGGTTTTATTTTCGCCATCACATTCACTTTTTTCGCTTCGTCAATTTCTTTGGCGGAAACTGTTTTTGAAACTTCGATTTTATCCAAGATACTTCTATAGCGAACGTTGATTTTTTCAATATTGTTTCCGTATGGAGAAAAATAGCTGGGCGCCTTCGGCAATGAAGCCAAAAAAACCGCCTCATCCAACGTCAAAGTGGACGCTTCGTTGCCAAAAAAAACTTTCGCCGCAACA
>JAJYBE010000079.1 GCA_021779205.1 bacterium | reverse complement strand
GTGAAATTATCGACAAAAATACTTCAACCACTTTCATTGCCGGCGGTATCGCCAATAACAAAATTATTTCCGCTTATTTGATTTCCCTGGGAGTTTATGAAAAAAAAGCAATTCCGCGTGGCGATGCCGGACTTTCTTTCGGACAAATTATTTATTATTTATTTTTAATTTCCCACTAGCATATTCGCGGAATCAACTTCCCTCTCGGCACTTCGATTTTCTTCTCACCACCCAGCTTAGTTTTGAGCCAAACCCCGTTGCCCTTGGTGACTGTGCCGACAATTTTAGCTTCACGATTAAACCTTTGAAGTGCTTTAATCACTTTTTCAACGTCTTTTTTCGCAACTGTCGCCACAAACCGGCCCTCGGAAGGAAAAGAAAATTTATCAATTCCAAGAAGTCCCGAAAGCGCAACGGTTTCTTTGGTAAAAGGAAAATCATTTTCATCCAATACTATTTTGATTTTCGATTTTTCAGCGATTTCATTAAGCACCGCCGCCACACCGCCACGCGTCGGATCTTTGCAGGCGGTAAGATATTTTGCAACGCTTTGAATTTCTCTTGTTAGCGGTTGGCAATCGCTTTTTATTTTTGTTTGATAATTGAATCGACTTGCCAAAAGCGCCACCGTATGCTCGCCAAGATTTCCGGAAACAATAACCGCATCGCCCGCTTTTGCTCCGCCATTTTCAATGATTCTAAAAGCCAATCCAACGCCGGATGTCGTGATTTCAATCTTGTCGATTTTGCCTTTTTCCATCACCTTCGTATCCCCCGTCACAATCGGCACACCGATTTCTTTGGAAATTTTTCCAATTGATTGCACTATTTTTTTCAAATCATCTTTAGGAAAACCCTCTTCAATCACAAGGCTAAGCGAAATGCCAATCGGCACCGCACCCATCACTGAAAGATCGTTTATCGTCCCGCAAATAGCGATTTTTCCAATATTTCCGCCCGGGAAAAAAATCGGATCAACAATAAACGCATCTGTCGTGAAAACCAATTTTTCTTTTCCCAAATCAAAAACCGCACCATCATCCTTAATATTTTTCCAATTTTTCACCACAGGAAAAAATTTCCTGATTTCGGAAATTAATTCATTGGACATATTTCCTCCGCCTCCCTGTTCCAATTCTACAAATTTATTATTTTTATTTTCCATAACGATACTCTACATTACAGCTCCCTTCAACTGAAACCATGCATGCTCCTTTGGGATTTTCCGGAGTGCAAATTTTTCCAAATAGCGGGCAAGCTTTCGATTCAATCAATCCCTGCAAAACCTCTCCACATTTGCAAGCACTCGGCTTGATTTCGATTTTTTTCCTTATCTTTTCAATTAATTTTTTATGCACAAATTGCGCATCTTGCTTTTGATATTTTTTGCGAATTTTCAATCCTGAGCCTTTAATCTCGCCAAGTCCGCGCCATTTGGCATCGCCAACTTCGAAAACTTCAAAAATCATCGCTAACGCCTTTTTATTCCCTTCTTTTTTCACCAATCGACCATAGGCATTTTCCACGCAAGGTTTATTTTCCAAAATTTGGCTAAGTAACATATCGATTGCCAAAAGCACATCTTCGCCGGAAAAACCGGATACAACTTGCGGAATTTTAAATTTTTGAAAAACTTCCGTGCCGATAATCGCGCTCACATGACCCGGATCAATAAAGCCATCTACTTTTATTTTATTATTTTGAAGAAGCGCTTCCATCGCTGGCGGAAAAAGTTTATGCGCGCTATAAACAGTGAGCCCGTTTTTAATCGCCCACGCTGTCATTCCTGAAGTCGTTTCAAAACCTAAGCCAAAAAAAACCAAGTTTGATTTTTCTTTTCGCATCTCAACTGCTTCAGAAATTGAATAAACAATTTGTACATCCGCCCCCTTTCTTTTCGCTTCCTCAAGACTCATTACATTTCCCGGCACTTGCATTGTGTCGCCATAAACGGCAATCGGAATTCCAAAAAGAGCCAAGCCGACCACAATATCGATATCCGATTGATCCGTCACGCACACCGGACATCCCGGACCGGAAACCAAGCTGACATTTTTTGGCATTAATTCTTTAATCCCATACTCGGCGATTGTCTGCGAATGCGTGCCGCAAAGTTCCATAAAACGCAAAGGGCGGTCAATTTGCGTCGCTTTTTTTTCAATTTCCAAAAGAATTTTATTTGTCGTAATGCGCATTTATTTTTTTTTCAAATATCCTTGCATTTCTTTCGCATACTCATTATCCATCTTTTCAATCGCAAACCCCGCATGCACCATTACATATTCACCGATTTTAACCGAAACCAATGAAATATTGATTTCTTTTTCAATGCCATCAAAATCAACTGTTGCCAGTTGATTTTTGATTGCCATAATTTTCCCCGGAATTGCTAGACACATACTTTTTAAAAATCTACCTCTTAATCTTACCAGCCACCATCTTCCCCTTATCCCTCACCAATCTTACCACTTCCCGCTCTGAAAGAACATAATCTAAATATTCGTTTTTTTGAGCTTTTTTATAGATTTTTGAAGAAATGAAAAACGTGCAAATGTTCTTGGGATCAATTTTTTCTTTTTCGGCATAATCCGTTTTAATCTGCGCGATAATTTCATCCTCCCTGTCACAATTTTTTTCCTCCAAATTTATGACTTTTTCAAAACCAAGCTCAAAAAACATTTCATCTAAATCTTTTTCCAGACTGATACTTTTTAATTTTTCTTGTATTTTTTT
>JAJYBE010000078.1 GCA_021779205.1 bacterium | reverse complement strand
GCAATTGCGCTTATGGTTAGTGCGATTGGTATGTTTAATACTATGACTGTAACATTACTTGAAAGAACGGAGGAAATCGGGGTAATGAAGTCAATTGGAGCGTCTGATTATGATATTTTATGGATGTTTGTTTTTGAGTCGACCATTATGGGTTTTCTTGGCGGAATTGCCGGAATTGTTTTGGGTTTCATTACAGGAGAAATTTTTAATTTCGCAGTTAATTTTTTAGCGGAAAGAATGGGCGGTTATGCCGTTTCTCTTTTTTACTTTCCCGGCTGGTTTTTATTGGTTATTCTTACTGTTGCTACAATTGTTGGCTTTTTTACGGGCTTGGTTCCTGCCAGAAGAGCTAGCACGACCGATCCATTGGAAGCATTAAGATATAAATAAAAAAATAAACGGGTTAAGATACTTTTTATGAAAATTGAAATTTTACCGAACAAAAAAAAGAAGCATTTATTTTCCATAATTATTCTAGCGATAATTATTTGTTCAGTATGTAGTTATTTTTATTATTTCAAGCAGAAACAAAACAAAAAGATTTCCGGAGCAATGACATATTTGCCGTCGGAGCATAGTTTAGTAAAAGGCAACGCTTCGGCAGTGCTTGGACAAACTGATGCAAAAACAAATAATTCAGGCGAGCAACCAATTTTGCTTAGTGAGAATTTTAAAATGGGACAGCTGACGGTTAACAGCAATTCCAATGTCGCAAATATAGGCGAATTTGAAGAAAGTGATATTTTAAAAATAAATAACATAAAAAGCGAATTATATTCAATTAAGGAAGGCGACAAAGATACGAACAAAGCAATTATCAGTTGCAATACAACCAAGCGGGCGAATATTGAAGTGGATTATATTAAGAGTGGTGAAAAGGAGGTAAAAACAGTCAATAGCGAATTCTATGGAATGGATCATACGATAATTATTTCCGGTCTTGACCCGGATTCCGTATATAAATATTCTGTTAACGCAATTGATTTGGTTGGCAATAAAGTAACTTCGGATCAATTCGTTTTCTATACCGGAGCACCAAATGTTTCGCTTATGACCGTGCTTGAAAATGCCACGCAAAAAGTTTTTGGCTGGGCGATGAAAAAATGATTTGTCTAATTCGTAATTTTTATTTATAATTAAAATTAACCTGGTATTTTTTAAAAAATAAAATATAATCAAAATATGAATATGCAAACTGACAAGATAATGCGCGATTTAAATGGCAATGAGCCGTCTGCGTCAAATGAAAAGAATAAAGATTCAAAATTTATTCTAAGATTTCTTGATAAGACTATTAGTTTTGGCTTGTTTATGCTTATCTTTGGTTTTCCGCTTTTCTTTACCAACATAACTTTGCAAGGATTGATATTCGAAAAACAACTCTATTTTTATTTTTGGTTGCTTTTAACTTTAATATCTTGGGTGGCGAGAGGGGTTATCAAAGAGGAGCTGAATATTCGTCGAACTCCGTTGGATATTCCGATTTTGGGTTTTTGGATTGTTTATTTTCTTTCTACTATTTTTTCGATTGATCGTTGGCACAGTTTTTGGGGGGCTTTTGGCGATCCATCCCACGGCTTCATGAGCATTACGGGATTGGTAATAGCATACTATTTGATAGCCAGTAATTTTAACGAAAAAAGATTGAAACTTTTTTTTAATGCTATTATCAGTTCCGGATCAATACTTATTATCTGGACGACGATTTTGTTTTTTAATATTCCTTTTACCGGTCATTCATTGACATCAATAATTCCTGATAAAGTTGCTCAATATATTCCGCTTAGTAACATCGGGAGTATCGGTGGTCTGGGAGTATTTTTTTCTATTATGGTTATTTTTCTTACTGTGGCGATTTTAAAAATGGCGGAAAATGAAAGCGGAAAAAAAGTTTTCAGAAAGGTGGCGATAAGTTTCCTTCTGCTTGTTTTGCTTTTGGATTTATTTTTAATTCTTAGCATATCAACTTATATTACTTGGATTGGACTTTTTGTCGGTGTGGCGATGTTTTTGATTTATATTCTTTCTAAAATTGTCAGACCGCATAGAAATTGGATTTGGCTTCCAATGGTGCTTTTTATTGTAGTAATGATTATAAAAATGATTGGCAATGTTTCTTTGGTAAAAGTTAATTTGCCTATTGAAGTTAATCCGGATTCGTTTTTTGGCGGATACCGTGTTTCTTGGGATATAGCTAAGAGTTCTTTGAAAAATAAATTTTTTCTTGGTTCTGGACCGGCAACTTATGGTTATGATTTTTCTCTGTTTCGTCCGCAATATTTCAATGGAACACAGTTTTATAACTTTAGGTTTTCTCAAGGAACAGGTATTTTTTTCGAATCAATTTCGACCATCGGCGGTCTAGGAGTGTTTTTTCTAGCTATTTTGGGACTTTCTTATTTGAGTATTTGTTTTTATTTAATTTCAAGAGAGAAAGAAAAAAATAAACTCTATTCCTTGGGAATATTTTCTTCGGCAATTATAATACTTACTGATGTCTTTTTTGCCAAAACAGACGGAACAATATTTATATTTGCCGTTTTTTTGGGAATATTTTCTTTGGTGGCCATTCTTTTGGAAAGTGAAGCGGAGCCAAAATATTTAGCGCTTTCACTCAAGGCATCTCCAAAATTTGCGCTTGCGTTAGCGTTTGTTTTTATGGTTGTCAGCGCCGGAGTAGCATTTTTATTTGTTTTTCTGGGTAAAATTTATGCGGCGGATATTTATGCGGGCATAGCGGCAAGGGAAATTG
>JAJYBE010000077.1 GCA_021779205.1 bacterium | reverse complement strand
AATAATCTTGTCTATAAAGATTCTTTAGGCAATCTGGATATCACCAACGGTAAAATCACCGCCAAAGATATTGAGGCGTTAAATTCGGTTAAGGCGGTAAATGTTGAGGCAACGGATTCATTGAAGGGCGAAAATTTGCAATTGGGAACACAGGTTTCCGGCACGGGAATAATTTCTGCGGGAAGTTTGGAAGCAACCATTCAAACTTCGCAAGTTAGCGCGACGGGAACGAAGATTTATATCACCCCAAAAAGTTCAACACAAGGGAAAATGCTTTATTATAATGAAAGCGAGATTGTTGACGGAGTTAGCTTTAAGGTGAAAATCGATGCGCCGGCAGTGACAAAAGATATCGATTTCAACTGGTTGATTGTGAAATAGATTTCAAAAATTTCACAGTAAATTTTAGAGAATGTTTATGTCATTATTCGCTCGAAAGTCGTTTTTGTTTTTTTGGTTTTCTTTTTTTATAATTATAAATTTATGCAAAAGTCCGCTCAAAAAATTCAACTTATAAAATTGGATAAATTTTTATTACTGGCATTGTCGTTGGTTTTGTTTTTGCACTATGGAAAACTGGCAAGCGAATCAATTGATCATACTCTTTTGACTTTTTTTGCCAGCATTGCCACATTGCCGGTGCTATATAGTGCATATCAGGCATTAAAAAATAGAAAAATAACAGTTGATTTATTGGCGGGAATCGCTTTGATTGTTTCATTGCTTAATTATGAATGGGCATCGGCGGTTTTTATCAATTTAATGTTGACTTCTGCCAGAATTTTTGATGTTTATACTCAAAACAGAGCAAGAAAAGCTATCTTGAGCTTAATGAAACTTAAGCCGGAAAAAGTAAAAGTGAAAAAGGGCGTAGAAATTATTGAAGAAGCGATTTCAAAGATTAAAAGCGGTGATTTGATTATTGTTGAATTGGGTGAACGTATTCCGGTGGATGGAATAGTAATTGAAGGTTCTGCACAAATTGATCAGTCTTCGCTTACGGGAGAATCTTTGCCAGTCAATAAAAATATCGGCGATGAGGTGCTTAGTTCCACTTTGAATGTTTCCGGTTCATTGGTTATTCGCGCGGAGAAAGTTGGTAAGGATACAACTTTTGAAAAGATTATCAAATTGGTCGAGCAGTCACAAAAAGATAAGGCGGGCATTCAAACCATAGCTGATAAGTTTACGGCTTGGTATATCGTTATCACACTTTTGGGTTCGGTGCTTGTGTGGATTTTTTCGCGCAATTTGAATTTTGTGCTTTCAGTTTTATTGGTTACTTGTGCCGATGATATCGCTGTGGCGATTCCAATGGCTTTTTCTGCAGGAATAAGCAATGCGGCAAAAAAAGGCATTATTATTAAAGGAGGATCTTTTTTGGAGGGACTTATGCGGGTTAAAACAATCGTTGTCGATAAAACGGGGACATTGACAAAAGGAAAATTGAAAGTCTGTAAAATTTATACTTTTAATGAAAAAACTGAACGGGAAATTGTTTCTTTGGCGGCCGGGGCGGATTTTTTTTCTACGCATCCGATAGCGCGCGCAATTATTCAGTATGCCGATGAACAAAAAATTGCTTTTGAAAAAACAGATAAATTTAAAGAAGTTTCCGGCAAAGGAGCAGTTGCAATTATCGGTGATAAAAAAGTTATTTGCGGAAAGGCTGCTTTTCTTGAAGAAGAGGGCGTTATTTTAAATTTAAAACAGAAAACTGAAATTGAAAAAATAAAAGAAGCGGAATATGGCAGCATTCTTTTAGTGGCAAAAGAAAATCAGCTGGAAGGTTTAATTTTGTTGGAAGATGAAATCAGACCGGAAGTGAAGGCGACTATTGAAAAATTTTATGCACTGGGAATTGAAAAGGTGATAATGCTAACCGGTGATAATGAAAAATCCGCTCAAAAAGTTGCTCAAAAAATCGGTTTGACCGCCTATCATGCGGAGCTCCTGCCGGAAGATAAATTAAATTATGTAAAAAAATATCTTAATGATGAGCATAAAGTTGCGATGATTGGCGATGGAGTTAACGATGCGGCTTCTTTAGCTTTAGCTGATGTTGGCATCGCCATGGGGGCAATTGGAACGGATGCTGCAATCGAGGCGGCGGATATCGCTCTTATGAAAGATGACTTTTCCAAAGTTGGCGAAGTGATGGAGTTAAGTCAGCTTGTAGCTAGAATTTCCAAACAAGATTTTTGGATCTGGGGTATTGTAAATGCGGGAGGACTGGCATTGGTTTTTTTTCGAATTATCGGACCGGAAGGCGCTGCCGCGTTTAATTTTATTACGGATTTTTTTCCGCTTTTGAATTCAATGCGAATGTTCGGGCGCGGGTTTGGTTTTTTTGAAAAAAGAAAAAGAAAATAAGCGAAAGTAATTACCTAGCCCATCTAAAAATTTGTTTGTTTTTTTATTTTATGATATTATTGTAGCGTGCTATAATAATTTATAGTTAAAAATAGAAATTAAAAATAAATTAATGTTTGATTTAATTTTTGGAAAAAAAACATTTGTCGGTTTGGATATTGGAACATCTTCAATTAAAATTATCGAGCTCAAACTCATCGATGGAAAACCAACTCTTTCTAATTACGCGTGGATGCCACTAGGAGAGGGCATGCAGGGAAAGGGAGATATCAATTCAGAATATTTCTATGCCGTTCTTCCTCGGTTGCTTAAGAAAATATTTAAAAAATCAAAAATCGGAAAAGGCAATGTATATGTTTCATTGCCGGCTTTTGGTGGATTGATTACACTTATTGATTTTCCTGATATGGCTATGAGTGATATGGAGCAGGCCATCAAATTTGAGGCGCATAAATATATTCCCACATCTTTGGATGAAGTGGTGATTAGTTGGGATGTTGTGGGA
>JAJYBE010000076.1 GCA_021779205.1 bacterium | reverse complement strand
CATCGCAAGGAAGTTGAAGTTATGCGTTTGGTTGGGGCGTCAAATACCTACATTCGTTTGCCATTTATTTTTGAGGGAATTATTTATGGTCTTGTGGCTTCGGCTATTTCAATGATTTTACTATATATTACCTTGAGATTGTCCGCGCAGTTTACCGCGCGGCTAATTCCAAGTGTTAATGTTATTTCACTTTACTTGTCTAATTTTGGTTTAATTTTTGGTGTACAAGTTTTAATTGGAGCGCTTCTTGGGTCAATTAGTAGCTGGTTTGCTGTTAGAAAATATCTTAAGATATAAGGCTTAATGCGGATTGACAAATTTTAAAATAGTCATCAGGGGAAATAATTGATGACTTTTTTTGTTTTTTTGACGGAAGGTGTGATTAAGAGTAAAATGAAAGAACTATGTTAACTAATAAAAAATGAAACCTATGAAAATAATCTTGGGAATTGCGGGGGAAATTGCTAGTGGCAAAGGTACGCTTGCCAAGCATATTGAAGAAAAGTACTCTGGAAGTTCACATCGTTTTTCTACTGCGCTTCGCGATGTGGCGCGTCGAATGCATTTGGAAGAAAGCCGCGAAAATTTACAAAAAATATCAACGATTTTTCGAGAGAATTTTAATGATGACATCTTGTCGATGGTTGTTTGCCAAGATGCTCAAGAAGATACGCATCAAGTGATTGCGATTGATGGCGTGCGGCGTATGGCGGATATCAAATATCTCAAAAATTTGGAAGGTTTTAAATTGATCTATGTCGAAGCGAATATGGATATTCGCTATCACCGGATTGTGAATCGCAGAGAAAACAGCGATGATGCGCATAAACCATATGCAGAATTTGTGGCGGATCATCAACGAGAAGCCGAATCGCAGATTAAAGATTTGAAAAATTATGCCGATTTTGTGGTCAATAATGAAGGGACATTTTTAGAACTTTATCATCAGGTAGATAAAATAATCAAAGATTTGGGGGAGAAAAACTAATATGGCAACAAAAAAACGAGCGAATTATTTCAGTTGGGATGAAACTTTTGTGCATCTTTGCAACGTTATTGCTCAAAGATCGAAAGATCCCAATACGCAAAATGGCGCTTGCGTGGTGAATGATAAAAATGTGGTTGTTGGAATGGGCTACAACGGATTTCCTTTTGGTTGCAGCGATGATGAATTGCCTTGGGATCGGGAAGGTGATTTTTGCGAGACAAAATATGCCTATGTTGTTCATGCCGAAGCAAATGCGATTTTTAATGCTGATAGAAATGTGTCCGGGGCAAGAATTTATTGCAACTTATTTCCTTGCAATGAATGTGCCAAGATTATTATTCAAAATGGAATTAAAGAAATCATCTATACTGATGATAAATACCACGATTTGGATATTTGGAAAGTTTCTAGGGGATTGCTTGATTCGGCCGGAGTAAAATATCGTAAATATGAAACAGAAAATAAATTAGAATTTAGCAAAAAATAAGATGCAAAATTATCTTGAACTGCTCAAAACAATTAAAGAAAAAGGTGTTGATAAAAATGATCGTACTGGAACGGGGACGCGAAGCCTGTTTGGCTATCAAATGCGGTTTGATTTGAGCCGGGGATTTCCCTTGGTAACAACCAAAAAAATTCATTTAAAATCGATTATATATGAATTGCTTTGGTTTTTGAAAGGTGATACTAATATTAAATATCTTAATGATCATAGCGTAACAATTTGGGACGAATGGGCAGATGAAAATGGCGAGTTGGGTCCGATTTATGGCAAGCAATGGACGCGTTGGGAGGCATCTGATGGAACTAGAATCAATCAAATTGCCGAGGCGCAAGAAATGATTCGAAAAAATCCGAATTCTCGGCGAATTATTATTAGTGGGTGGAATGTGGGGGATTTGCGAGGGCTTGTGTGCGGAACAAAAACTTCACCGCCACCGTGCCATTTGCTTTTTCAATTTTATGTTGCAAATGGGAAGCTGTCTTGCCAGCTTTATCAAAGAAGTTGTGATGTATTTTTAGGAGTGCCGTTCAATATTGCATCTTATTCGCTTCTCACCATGATGATGGCGCAAGTTTGCGGACTCGCGCCGGGTGATTTTGTGCATACTTTTGGTGATGTGCATATCTATAATAATCATTTTGAACAAGTTGATTTGCAACTTAGCCGAGAACCGAGACCGTTGCCGACAATGAAAATTAATCCGGAGGTGAAGGATATTTTTGATTTTAAATTTGAAGATTTTGAGCTCGTTGGCTATGATCCATATCCGCCGATTAAGGCGCCGATTGCAATCTAAAAAATAAACCGTAATTTTCTATGAAAACAATAATGTTGATGGCAATGACCTTGGATGGAAAAATTGCCAGAACGGATAATCATTTTCCCGATTGGACCAGTAAAGAAGATAAAAAATTATTTCAAAAAATTTCAAAAGATGCGAGAGTGGTAATTATGGGAGATAAAACTTTTTTTACTTTTCCAGCACCGCTCAAAGATCGTTTAAATGTGGTTTTTACGCCAGAGAACAATCCAAAACCGATTGATGGCGTGAAATGGGTTAATGGCGATCCGAAAAATATTTTGCAAGAATTAGAAAAACAAGGCTACGAAAAAGTGATTTTAGGCGGAGGAGCGGGGATAAATACACTTTTTTTGGAGCATAAACTAATTGATGAAATATTCATTACGGTTGAGCCAAAAATTTTTGGCAGTGGCATTGCGCTTTTTAATGGGGATTTTGATATAAATTTAAAATTGATTGATATTGATAAAATCAACGATAATTCAGTGGTTTTGAAATATCAAGTTTTGTATTAGCATGGCTAAAAAAGGCAAATTTATTGCAATTTATGGAATCAATGGAATTGGAAAAACCACGCAAGTGGAAATTTTAGTTGAGTATTTAAAAAGCAAAGGATTTAAAGCAAGTCGTTTGAAATATCCGGTTTACGATCTTTCTCCGGAAGGACCGTTTATTTATAAATATTTGCGCGATCCGTTTTTCGTT
>JAJYBE010000075.1 GCA_021779205.1 bacterium | reverse complement strand
GATATTATAAAAAAAATTTGGCTATATGTCCTGATTGGAGTTGGATTGGGAGCATTTATTCATGGTTATGTGCCAGCTGATTTTTTAGCTCGTTATGCCGGGGGTGATAAGTGGTATGCAGTACCATTGGCGGTTTTGATCGGCATTCCGCTTTATTCCAACGCGGCTGGTGTCATTCCGTTGGTTTCAGCACTCACAGAAAAAGGAGTGGCATTGGGAACGGCACTAGCTTTTATGATGGCGGTAACCGCATTGTCTTTCCCCGAGTTTATGATTTTAAAAAAAGTAATGAAAATTAAATTGATTTTAATTTTCGCTTCCGTTGTTGGAATCGGAATAATTTTTACTGGCTATTTATTTAATTGGATTTTGAAGTAGCTAAAGTATTGTTATTTTAAGTAAGAAGGGGTAAGATAATGATGCAATGCATAAATTTATGGACTATTATTTGATATTATATTTTTTTGCTGGTATTTTGCAGGATTTTTTGGTTACTTTGGATTGGCGTTATATCTCTAAGCACAAAGTTAAACCCGCTGTTTTACTCTCCTTTCTTTGCACCACTGTCCAGATGCTGGTAATTTATAATATTCTTTCTCACCTAGATGCACAAAGAAGCACACCGGCAATTGTCATTTATGCTATGGGGGTTGCAACGGGAACCTTTCTGGCAATGAAATTTAAATTTGGGCTTAATGACGAAGATATTTAAAATATTGTGGATAAATCAATAAAAAACTTTGATGTGGCAGTCATTGGCGGTGGACCGGCAGGAATGCTGGCAGCAGGAAGAGCGGCGGAGCTTGGCGCGAAAGTGGTGCTTTTGGAAAAAAATTCGACACTGGGAAAAAAACTTTTGCTCACAGGCAATGGCCGGTGTAATCTTACACAAATTGATTGCGATGTGAAAGAATTTATTGAAAAACTGGGCAAGAACGGTAAATTTTTATTTTCCGCTCTTTCTTTTTTCGGACCAAAAGAAACAATTGAATTTTTTGCTCAAAATAATCTGCCCCACAAAAATCGAAAAAAATGGCCGAGTCTTTCCAATTTCCAATTCAGCGAAAGATGTGCTTTCAACACTTGCGAATTATCTTAAAAAAAATAATGTTAAAATAATTACGGATGCAAAAGTGCTTGGATTTATTTTTTCCAAAAATAAAATTAGCGGTGTCAAAGTGGGTGAAAAAATAATCAAAACAGACAAAGTTATTCTTTGCACCGGTGGAAAAACCTATCCGATTACCGGATCAACCGGAGATGGATATGGTTGGGCAAAAGAATCTGGGCATACAATTATCATGCCAACTCCGGCTCTTGCGCCTGTTAAAATTCAAGAAGCGTGGGTGAGTGATTTGCAAGGAGTGAGCTTGGAAAATGCCAAAATCAACCTTTGGCAAAATGATAAAAAACAAAAAAGTTATTCCGGCGAAATTTTATTTACGCACTTCGGGTTAAGCGGTCCGTTAATTATCGATATAAGCAAGGTTATTAATGCGCTTTTACAAAAAGGCTCTGTTGCAATTGAATTGGAACTTTTTCCCGAAATGACTATCTCTGAGTTGGATAAAAAATTGATTTTGGCTTTTCGGGAAAATAATAAAAAAGATATTAAAAACTATTTCAAAGAAATGCTATCGCAAAAAATTTTGAATTTAATTTTGAAATTGGCAGAAATCAATCCGGACAAAAAATTAAATTTTCTTACCAAAAAAGAGCGTCAAAAAATTGTGGCGCTTTTAAAGTCTTTGAAATTTACCGTTTCGCAAGTTTTGGGATTTGAGCAGGCGATGATTACCAGTGGCGGAGTGGCGCTTAAGGAAATTAATCCCAAAACAATGCGCTCAAAAATAATTGAAAATCTATATTTTGCCGGAGAAGTTTTGGATTTGGATGGTCCGACGGGCGGCTATAACTTGCAAATTTGCTGGAGCACGGGATACTTGGCGGGAGAAAGCGCGGCAAAAATTATTTAAATTTTAATCTTTTGTATTTCAATAAAAAATAAAGCAAAAGAAAAAAAAGAAATGAAATTGCTAAAGCGGAAATGATGTAGCCAACCATAAGCGGAACAAGCAATTTGAAAATAATCGAGTATTCGAAAAAATTCCGAAAGCCAATGCTATAATTAAGTCTGAAATCGGCAACCAATGCTCCCGGTTGAATGTGAAACAGGACACTTCCAACAAAAGCAGCTAAAGGCAAAACTAAAAGAGTTGTCCACATATTGAAAAAGAGAATGCCGATTGTTCCGGCTAAGCGGTTCAAGCGAAAAATCGTAGTTACCACCAAAGTGCTGATCACGCCTTCTCCGGGAACAATACCCATAAAAAGACCGACAGCCGCGCCGCCGGCGATTTTTGCCGGACTGTCATCGATCAAAAAAAATTTTTTAAATTTGGCTAATATTTTATGCATTATTTTTTCTTAACAATCAAACTCTTACTTTCTTTGTCTATAATTTTAGCGGCTTCAATTTCTTTTCTTGTTTTTGCCGGCAGGGAATCAAGCATATTTTTCAGGGCGGTTTTATCCAATTTCAAAACCGCTTGCCATTTTTCCAGCGGTAAAAGAATAGCTTGCACTTTTTCCTCGTCATATTTATGAGTTACGCGCAGACTTTGCGCGATAATTCCGCTTTCACCAAAAACACGCCTGACATTTTCTTGTTCCATATACTGTTCAATTTCAGTTTGAATTTTGGCTAGGCGAGTTTTTGTGAGATTGATTGCCGATTTAAGATCAATGTATTCGTTAATCATTGAATTAATTTCTGCGCTATCGATTTTTCGCGTTTCTTTGAATTTATGCTTCCACATCGGGCAAATATTTTGATATCCGCACCAATCGCAAAGCGGAGAAATATTCGGTTCGAATTTTTTTTCTTCAATCAGTTTTATTATATCTAGAAAAGCGTTTTCATTTTCTTTCAATTGTTCGGCAGTTCTTTGCGCTGAAAGTTTGACGCCGTGCTTTAGATAATATAAGCTAACTTTTAATTTATCCAAATTCTTTTTTTCTTCGGGATAAAATGATAAAAAGGCTTGCAAATAGACAGTAAGTTGCGCGCTTGTTTCCACGCTTTCTTGCGTTGGCATTTTTCTGGTGGTTTTGTAGTCGATAATTTCAAAACCGTCACTTGTGCGATCGATACGATCGATAGTGCCGGAAACAATATGCCGATTTTCCGGAGTGCCA
>JAJYBE010000074.1 GCA_021779205.1 bacterium | reverse complement strand
TACAATTTCAACCGTCCCCACCAAGCCCTGGATTATTTGACACCCATTGAATTCACTCAAAAGTATACCAGAGTGTCCAAGATGTACTCATCCAATACAAAAACTTGACAGAGAAAAAGAATGGTGTAAACTTAAATTGGCACTCAATGCTAACGAGTGCTAAAAGAAAAAATTAACCCCTTAAATTACTATGGAGGAAAGATTGCAAAAAATATTGTCTTTCATAATTGAAGAATATACCACCTCAGCCGTTCCCGTCGGATCTAAGGCGCTTGCAGAAAAATACATCAAAGACCTCAGCCCGGCAACAATTAGAAATGATATGGCGGAGCTGGAAAAGGAAGGCTATCTCTATCAGCCACACACCAGCGCCGGACGCATTCCGACAGACAAAGGCTATCGCTATTTCGTTTCGGAAATTATGCCTGCACAAGAATTAAGCCTTTCGGAGCAAAAAAAAATGCAAGCGGAACTTTTAAAATTAAAAGCGCAAAATGTCAGACTTTCCCGCTCCACGGCAAAATTGTTATCATCGCTTAGTGGTAGCTTGGCAGTAACGGGAATAGAAAAAGAATTTTATGATTTTGGCATAAAAGAATTATTGGACAATCCAGAATTCAGAGAAATTGACGAATTTTGTAAAGTAGCCGAGGCATTGGATTATATTGACGAGAATATTGACACTCTTTTACAAAAAATCAAAGTGGGAGAAACGAAAATTTTTATTGGAAAAGAAAATCCAATAAAAGGCATTTCCAATTGTTCAATGATCGTTTCGCCCTATGAAACAACCGGCGGGGAAAAAGGATTGCTCGCGATAATCGGTCCGAAAAGAATGAAATATGCCAAAAATAAATCGCTGATGGAATATATGAAAAAAATTTTAAGTTCCAGTGTGTTGGTTTTAATTATTATAAATTTTATTTAAAAACATGAAAGAAGAAGAAACAAAAATTATCAATGATACTGAAGCAAGTAGCACAGAAACCCCAAGAGAAAGCGCAGAAGAAATAAAAGATAAAGAGCAAGAATACCTGTTGGGTTGGCGCCGATGTCTTGCGGATTTTGAAAATTACAAAAAACGACAGCAAGAAAATCAAAAAAACATTGACAGCTATATTAAAGAAGATTTGATCTTGCAGATAATCCCCGTAATCGACAATTTTCGCAGTGCTATGGGACATATTCCGGATAAACAAAAAGGGTCTGCCTGGGTAGTGGGAATAATGCATATTCAAAAACAGCTGGAAAATATTTTAAAAGAAAACGATGCAATAGAAATAGAAGTGAAAACAGGAGATGAATTTAATCCGAATTTTCATGAAGCAATCGCCAATAACGAAAAACAAGATTCAACAAATAAAATCAAGCAGGTAATTTTACAAGGTTATCGGATCGGAGAAAAAATAATTCGTCCGGCTCGAGTAATCGTAGAATAATCCATAAAAAAAATTAAATTGAAAGGAGGTGAATAATATGAATAGAGGAATTATTCATTGGTCTCCAATGCGAGATCTTAACAGATTTTTTGAAGACGAAATGTTTGAAGGAGCGGATTTTGTTCCGGCAGTGGATGTCTACCAAGACAAGGATAATGTTATCGTCGAAACACCATTAGCCGGAGTCAATCCTGAAAACGTTGATATTTCGGTTGAAAATGATGTGCTGACTATTTCCGGCTCAACTGAAGAGAAAAAAGAAGTGAGGCGAGAAGATTATTACAGAAAAGAAGTACGCTCCGGTTCGTTTTCTCGTTCGATAATTTTACCGATGGCGGTAAAATCGGACAAAGCAGAGGCTCATTCATCCAAGGGAATGCTTAAAATTATTATTCCTAAAGCGGATGAGGTGAAGCCGAAAAAGATTTCAGTTAAAATCAAATAGTGACTAACCCTTAGGTCGACAAATTTATTTGTCGACCACTAGGGGAAGTGACAACCCTGCTAATTTAAAATTTAATAAATCCATTAACAACAAGTTCGTTTGCGCATCTTTGATAAAAAATTCGCAAACGCTACTTTAAAAAAATATGGCAAAAATATTAGGAATTGATTTGGGAACAACCAATTCCGCAATGTCCGTAATTGAAGGAGGAACCCCTTCGATTATCGAGAATAAAGAAGGTAATCGCACAACACCATCAATGGTGGCAGTTTCTAAGTCGGGCGAGCGACTCGTCGGACTTCTCGCTAAAAGACAAGCTGTTACCAACTCAGGAAATACACTTTTTTCTATTAAACGTTTAATTGGAAGAAAATTTGAAGATGAGGAGGTGCAAAGAGATCTAAAGCTTTTACCTTACAAAATAATAAAATCGGGAAATGGTGTCAAAGTCGTTATGGGAGACAAGGAATATACTCCGCAAGAAATTTCCGCGATGATTCTTTCTAAATTAAAAACTGATGCGGAAGAAAAACTAGGAGAAAAGATTACAGAAGCGGTAATTACTGTCCCCGCCTATTTCGATGATGCACAAAGAAAAGCCACTAAAGAAGCTGGCGAAATTGCCGGTCTCAATGTTCGTCGCATTATCAATGAACCGACAGCGGCAGCATTGGCTTATGGCTTCAACAAGAAAAAAGATGAAAAAATTGCCGTTTATGATCTTGGGGGTGGAACTTTTGATATCTCCATTTTGGAAGTTTCCGAGGATACCGTGGAGGTGAAATCAACAAATGGCGATACGCACCTTGGTGGAGATGATTTCGATCAATTGATTATCAGATGGATTATTGATGAATTCAGAAAGCAAGAAGCGATTGATCTTTCCAAAGATCCGCTAGCCTTGCAACGTATTAAAGAATCAGCTGAAAAAGCCAAAATAGAGCTTTCTACTTCGCAAGAAACAGAAATCAATCAACCATTTATCACCACCGATGCAAATGGACCGAAACATTTAGTCTTAAAATTAACTAGAGCAAAATTAGAAGAATTGGTTGGAGATTTGGTGCAAAAAACATTAGAACCGACTAAAAAAGCTCTTTCTGACGCCAAATTCAGCATTTCTGACATTAATGAAGTCATTCTGGTTGGAGGAATGACCAGGATGCCGATTGTAATTTCCACTGTTGAGAAATTTTTTGGAAAAAAACCAAACATTTCTGTCAACCCCGATGAAGTTGTTGCACTTGGCGCTGCAATTCAAGGTGGCGTCTTGCAAGGAGATGTGAAAGATGTGTTGCTTCTTGATGTTACTCCCCTAACCTTTGGAATTGAAACGATGGGTGGCGTACGCACTCCGCTTATCGAAAGAAACACAACCATTCCCACTTCCAAATCGCAAGTTTTTTCCACAGCAGCAGACAGCCAGCCAAGCGTAGAAATACATGTCT
>JAJYBE010000023.1 GCA_021779205.1 bacterium | reverse complement strand
TAGGTGTTGATTTTTCGGCAGTTAAGTTGAAAAACAATTGGTATGATAGTTCCTTTGGACCAAAAACCGAAATAAATAATTTTTCGGGTGGTGAGCTATTACAGGGCGATTATGCCTTGGATGGATTTAGAACGACAGATTTTATCATTGATCCGGTTATTATAATCCCGGGAATTATGGGATCAGAAAAAAATGCATCCGGCGAATTAGTGCTTGATCCAATTTTGCATACCTATGATGATTTATTGGTTTCGTTGGAAAAAAACGGCTATAAGGAAAATCAAACTGTGTTTACTTTTCCCTATGAATGGAGGGATGACAATATTCAATCGGCCAATTTATTGAAAAATAAAATCGAACAAATAAAAAAAATTTCCGGACTTTCCAAGGTTGATTTGGTGGCGCATAGCATGGGCGGTCTGGTCGCTCGAAGCTATATTGAAGGTGCTAATTATCAAGACGATGTCAACCATCTAATATTATTGGGAGTGCCTAACGTTGGAGCCCCAGAGACTTATTTGAAATGGGAGGCGGGAGAGGGATTTTTTACTATTGAAGAAAAAATAATTAAACATCACTTTGAAATGGAAGCATTGCACAGCGGATATGCTAATTTATACACATATTTGCGAAAAGAGGTTCCTTCCGCGCAAGAGCTACTTCCTATTTATGATTACTTATTCGATGTGGCGAAAAATTCAACTAGAAAGTATTTTGAAAACTATCCTAGAAATAAATTTTTAGAGGATTTGAATCAGAAGGATAACTTGGAAAAATTAAAAAAAGTTAAATTGATAAATATTATCGGAGAGGGGGATAAAAAAAATACAATCGCCAAGATAAGAGTTGTCAATAGCACAGTGGAAGGTCGTTGGGAAAATGGAATGCCTGAAAAATTTTATAATAATATGGGGGATTATACGATAGAATCATCACTAGGAGATGAAACAGTTCCTTTGGATAGTGCCAAAGCAATTCCAGCTGAAAAACAAACAATTTTAAATTCTTCACATATAAATTTGCCGCAAGAAGCGCAATGCGAAGTGCTCTATGAATTGACAGGAAAAAATTCTTGCGAAGAAGTGAATAAAACACATATTCCCAATATTTTACTGTTCAATGTTTTTTCTCCAATCGATATTCAAATAATTTCTCCTAGCGGAAAAATTGTGGGAAAAGATTTTGATAAAAATAAAGCTGTCAATCAAATTGACGGTGCCTATTATAGCGGATATGAAACTGCCAATGAATTCATTACTATTCCCAATCCGGAAAACGGAAAATATCGCATTCTAACCCAAGGCACCGGAACGGGAAAATATATGATTGAAGTGGCAAGAATTTCCAAAACCAATGAGAGTGCGCCAATAGAATTTGCAACCACTTTTTCAGGAACAACCACGACTGGCGACAAGGAAGAGCTGGCGGTGCTTGTTGCTGAGAATGGCGTAATAAATCCCGAGCAGCAAACGCAAACCGATTCAAATTCAAATGAAAATACAAAAAGCGTTATCGAAGAAAACACTGAAACTCCGGTTGCTTCGGCAACTATTTTACCCGAAAACAATCCGGTTACTTTGAAAATTTCAAATAATTCAAATAATACTAACTATAAGAAAAGTAAAACAAAAAAGACGCAAAAAGAAATATTAGTTGCTACCGTTTCGAAAAATGTTAAAACAGAAAATTTTTCAAGTAATAACTTGGCGGTGAAAGGAGAAAATGATTTTATTGTTCCCGTAAGTCAGTCGACTGATATGGAAAAACAGCAAGCGGAGCGGGAAAGTGAATTTGTTTTTACTTTTTCTATTTTCGGTTTTTTATTGTTATTCGAATATTTTTTCGGACGGATAAGGGCGTCTAAGCTTTAGAAAAAAAATAACGAACATATTTTTCATAAAAATCTTTTTATTTTTTCCACTGAATTATCCCAATTAAAATTTTCCATCGCCCAATTTCTCGCCGCGAGAGAATAAATTTTCAGGGTTTTTTCATTTGCCAATAATTTTTCGAGCGCAAGATGGAGGCTTTCAATTTTGCAATCAATCAGCTCGCCGGTCTTTCCGTTGATAATTGTTTCAAGCGGTCCGCCGGAATTATCGGCAATAACAGCGGTTCCGCAAGCCATCGCTTCGATTGGTACAATGCCAAATGGTTCATTTTTAGAACAAAGCGCGAATATTTTTGCTTTGGCATAAAAATTCACGAGCGCTTGATCGTTGATATTGGGAAAAAAAATGACGCGTTTTTCAATTCCCAATTTTTTTGTTAAAGTTTGCAGATTATTCTTTTCTTCTCCGTTTCCGACAATGTAAAGGGATATTTTTTTATCTTTTAATTTTGCAAAAGCAGAAATTAAAATATTGAAATTTTTGAATTTGGATAACCTTCCCACGCTTAAGATGTAATTTTCTTTTTCTTCAAAGCGAACGGGTTGATATTTTTCCGTATCGACTCCAGGATAGATAATTATTCCCGTTCTTCGATAAATTTTTTTTGCAATAGCTTGGGAATATCGGGAATTGACAAAAATCTCATCGGCATAAGTCGCTAATTTTTTATCAAGCAAAGACAATAGAGGAAAAATAGTGTTGGCGATAATTCTTTTGGACGAGCTGCTAATTGCATCGCGCCATTTTTCGATATGAATAAATCCGCTGGGTTCATGGCAAAACCAAGTGCAGCGAATATCTTTATGAAAAATTTTATAGGGCAAGCCAATCCAATTAGCAGGAAAGACACTGCAGAGTATGGTCGTTTTTCCTTTTTTTGCGTATTTTCTGATTATTTTCGCGGTTTTGATTTGCCAGAAGGGAAAAAGCAGCCAAAATAAAAAACTGCTAGTAACCGGTCCATCAACACTTTCAAAAATAAGCTCGGGAAATTCTTTAATATATTCCGGATTTATTTTTTGTGCGATTACTATAACATTCATTTCTTTTGATAGTCGTTTACCCATCTCCAGCGCCATTTTTCCGGCACCGCCCGGAATTGTAAAATGAGGATGAATTATTAGTAAATATTTTTTCATAAATTTATTTTTCAAAATAAAACATTTTGAAATTGTTATTCTTATCTTTTATGATTTTTAAATTTTTATTAAAATAGGGCGTGCAAGGAAGTGGAGCATCGAAACATTGATCGCCAGATTTCGGTGAAAAAACGATATCTGATTGATTAGTTACATTTTTTTCATAACGGGCATTTTTAATTTTATTTGTTTTAAACATTTGTTTCAAGGAAAGATTATTATTGAAAATCAGCAGAAAGGAAAAGATAAGCAAGGCACTTTTTAATAGTAAATCGGTTATTTTTTTTGTGGTAAATAAATTATAAAAGCCATAGCTCCATAACAGGCTGGAAAAAGAAAACAAATAGCCATAACCAAAGCGCAGTTCGGGGGCGGAAAAAAACCAAAAAAGACAGCCAAAAAAAGAAAGTGAAACGACAACTAAAAATCCCAGTGTCTCTTTGTTTTTTTTCAAAACAAAACTAAACAAAACAAGCAAAACGCTTAATGCAATTGATATGCAATATGACCGCAAAAAAGTGCTATTTCGTTGTAGCCAATATGCTGGCCAATTTCTATTTTTTAGCACAATATGCCAATCAACGCCGGGAATTCTCGCCCAGCTCTTTATCCAATTTGCAGTATTTGTGGCAGATTCCGGAGCAACACTCCATTGAGAATTAAAATGGCCAACAGTTGAAGGAAATGCAATGTATCCGGATAAAATTACGCCTTTAGCCAAATAGGGAATCCCAATGATTAGCAGTATCAACAAAATTATTCCACACTTAAGCCTGTTTGTTTTTTTGCAGATGAAAAGAGTAAGTAAAAAAACCTCAAAAAAACAAAAAAAGGCGGATAATTTTATAGTAAAAGCAAAAAAAGAAAAAAGTAAAGCAATTAAAAGATCATCTTCTTTTTTATTTTCAAAATAGCGAATAACTAAAAAAGTGGTAAAAAAAAGTAAAATAATAATTGGCGTGTCCGGAGAAGGTGAGGAGGTAAAAAAAGAATTAAGTGTAAACAGCCATGGGAAAAATGTTGCCAAAATGAAGAGTGAAGAAAATTTCAGTCTTGGCTCATTTTGCATTTTCAATAAAGGCAAAAAAATCAAAGTTCCATAAAAAAAATAAACTAAGGCGTTAATAATAAAAAAGGGTGATTTTGTAATGCTTCTTAATGGATAAATGATTGAAGCGGCAACAAACCATGAGGAATTAAAACCAAAGCGGTCATGCAGATTGGCAAGACCGAAAGGTAGTGCGCTTCTTGTGATCCAATTAATCGTTGGAAGGTGGTAGAGCCCGGTGTCATAATTGGTTAAATTCATTAGTGAAAAAAGCCCGCAGAAAATGGAAAGCATGACCAGAGTCAGAAGCATTTTTTTATTTAGAGTTATGAAATTTTTTCTATAAATATAAAACAAAAACAGTCCCAAGAACAAAATAACAATGGAAAAAGATTGATTTAGGGGAATAAAGAAATTAAAAAGTGTTCCGATTACGGAAACAAAAATCAATCCGAGCGTGCCATAATAAAAGATAATCAATTCATCAGGCAAATCAAAATTTATAAAAAATCTCGAAAGAAAAGTATGTAAAAAACGACCCACTCCAAGCAGGGAAAATATCCAAAGAAAGAATGAAAGCAACACGAATAATTGAAGCATTATTTGAAAAGTTAATTTTGCTTAACTATTTTCGCTAATTTATTTTTAAAAACTAATCGATCATAACCCAAAAAATTAAGCACGATTGCCAGGAGTACGCCAATAAGCGTGTTTGTCATGTAATCTATTCCGGTTGCGGCAAGAATAGGGAATAGAATAACTCGGACAACAAAAGAAATTCCAGTTATCAGGTGAAAATAAATAAAAATTTTAAAAAAATTTCTGGCAGTTTCATATTTATAACGCCAAGTGATATAAGAATGCAAAAGTAATCCAACCACAACGCTGATTTCAATGCTGATTAAATTAGCGACCTCTTGCATGGTCGGAGTTTGAAAGGTGAAATAATTCACCAAAATAAAAATGGATAAAATTTGCGATAAGGCAACCAAAATTCCATTTAAGGCATATTTTGTCAAGTGCGCAAAGGAAGAAGTATTGTATTTAAAAATGCACCAAAGTGCTTGGACGCCGTCTTTCCAACCGATTTTTTTGCCCTCGGAATATGTCCTGCCATAATAGGAAATGCCAACTTCATAGACCCGGATATTTTGCATGCGGGAAAGCTCCCCAACTTTAGCGGTAATTTCCGGCTCAAAACCAAAGCGGTTTTCTTCAATATGAATTTTATCCAAAACACTTTTGCGAAAAACTTTATAGCAAGTTTCCATATCGGTTAAATTTAAATCGGAAAATGCATTGGAAAGTAGAGTTAGAAATTTATTCATTACGGTGTGCCAAAAATAAAGCACGCGATGGGCTTGTCCGCCGGAAAAACGCGATCCAAAAACCACATCTGCTTTGTCATCAAGAATTGGTTTTAGCAATTTAGGATATTCGCCAGGATCATATTCTAAATCGGCATCTTGAATGATAATAATATCTCCAGTGGCATTTTTAAAACCGGTTTGAAGCGCGCCACCTTTGCCTTGATTCTTTTTGTGATAGACGACCGTATGGATTTTTTCATATTTTTTTAATATTTCCCGCGATTTATCGCGACTGCAATCATCCACAAGAATGATTTGCTTTTCTATGCCCAAAGTGTCTGCTTGGCTTACGGCAAAAATAATACTTTCCAGAGTTTTTTCTTCATTATAGATTGGAATAACGATTGATATTTTCATCTTGGTATTGATTGAATTTAAATTTTACAAATTATTTAATTATTTTTTTATCTTTTAAAAAAAAGTAGGTCTTTTGCGCTAGCGGACCGAGCCTGCTTGCCAATAATAATTCCGCACATTTCTTGGAAACGGTTTTTCGGTTGATTTTTTTTAGGACGGATTTCTTGTTTGAGTCTGAATTTTCAATAGAAAAAATCAAAAAATCAGCAATGGCAAATCCCGGTGTGCCTAAAATATTTTTACAAGCTAGCCAAATATCTCTTTCCCAATCTTCTTTTTTATGTGTTTTAGCATAGCGGACAAATTGCCTATGAACTTCACTTGAACAATGTGCTTTTAGTAATCTGCGACAAATATTTTCTTCTTCTTCATTTTTTCCAAAATTATTTTTTTCAAAAAAAGTGATCATATCGGCATATAATTTAATGTATGATTCCAGATGTAACAAGTTTTGTTTGGAATGAATAAGTGAAGATTTTCTTTGAAAATAATTATAATATGGCGTAGCGATGGAAATATAGTTTTGGCAAAAAAATATCGCTTGAACGGAAAACATCACATCCTCGTGTTCATAGGGAACGGAAAAGCGCAATTTATTTTTTTCAATAAATTCTCTTAGATAAAGCTTATTCCAAACGATTGTTCCAATTTTGTAATCAGCTAAATAATTTAATGCTTCTGTTTTATTATCGCAGGAAAGCGCATAGCCATGATAGAATTCTTTTTTTCCATTTTCCCAAACTTTATTGGTTCCGCAAGCTGTTATTTCTGTTGCATATTTTTCTGAAAGGGAAGCGAGATGCGTCAAGCAACCACTTTCCAGCCAATCATCGGCATCCAGAAAAAAAATATATTTTCCCGTAGCTTCATCCAGCCCTCTGTTTCTTGCCGCACCCTGCTTTTGATTTTTTTCTTGAACCAGAATTTTGATTTGCGGATTATTTTTGTATTGTTGGTTTAGTAAATTTAAAGTGTTGTCAGATGACATGTCATCTATGATAATAATTTCTAAATTTTTTAAATTTTGAGACAAGGCAGAGTCAATTGCTCGACAAATATATTTTTCACAGTTATGGGTTGGAATGATGATTGAAATAAGCGGTAATTTTTCGCTGGAAAGGATTTCAAATTTTTTTTCATTTAGCTTATTCATATGTTCTTGCATTAAAGCATATCCATCGCGACGATCTTTTTCGTATTTTAATTTTTCTTTTGGTGGCAATCTATTTATATGTTTTTCCAAATAGGGCAGGTTGCTTGGCTTCCAATAATCAAATCGGGACTGCGTTATTCCTGTTTTTGTTGCCACTCCATCTTCAAAACAGCCAAGCGTAAAATCAATTTTTGAAAAAATGTATTTTGAAGATGCATCAAGCAAAAATTCCAAATCCATTCCGGCATAATTTTGCGGATTAAACGGGCAATTTTCTTGCACTTCGCGCAAATAGAAATACCCGACTGGATTATGCGAAAAAGCATTTGGTTCCCAGTGCCTTAACATTCCAGACAGGGTTGTTCTTGGCGTGTTTAGAAATTCCGCATTCAGGCGGGGACTTTTAACTAAAATATTGCCCACCACGAATTTTGCACCTTTTTTGAATTCTTCAACAACAGCCGAAAAAGCTCCCGGGAAAAAATAATCATCGGCATTAAGATAGACGATAATATCGCCAGTGCTTTTCAGAAATCCCTTATTCATTGCGTCTGCTTGTCCATTATCTTTTTTTGAAGTCCAATTTAAATGGGGATATTTTTTTAATATTTCCAACGTATTGTCGGATGATTCGCCGTCCATTATAATATGTTCCCAATTCTTGTAGTCTTGCATAAGAACACTCTTAATGGCTCGTTCAATAAATTTTCCGCTGTTGTATGATGGAGTAATTATAGAGATTTTCAGATTATTATTATGCATTTATGTTTATATTTGAAATTAAAAAATTATTTTTTTAGGCGCTTTTAATAATATCAATAATAGCTTTTTTCTCCATCTCCCATTTTTTGTAGCCTGCTTGCATATAGGTATGGGTGTTTTTTTGGATTTCTTCAATGCGGAACAGGTCAATTTTTGCGGGTTTTTTTAAATTAAACAAATAGCCGGTTTCATTGTGGTGGATATATTCGTTCATTGTCGGATTGTCAATTGCAACAACGGCTTTGCCCATTGCCATTGCTTCCAAAAAAGACAACCCGATTCCTTCCATTTTTCTGGGAGCGATATAGATGCCTTTTTGTTTAATCAAATCTTGCATTTCTGTTTTTATTTCAAACCAATCGGAATAGGTGATTTGAAATTTTTGTTCATCCGCTTTGTTTGGTTTTGTGAAATTTTGCCCGGGATCAAGTGCTGTATGAATGTGAATTTTCAGTTTTTTATTTTCAAAAAGTTTTTTAATTATGTCAAAATTGATTTCAGTTAATCTTTGCCAGAAAAAAACCTCATTTTTTTTCCCCGGAATAAATTCTTCCGGATCGGGAAAGTATTGAATATAGGTGGATTCTATACCCCATTTTAAAAGTTTTTTATGCAAGGCTTGAGAAAAATTGATAATTTTCAGGTTGCGATGCTTGTTCCAAAAATCACAACCAAGATTGCCGGATTGATCATACATAGGAAAAAAAATCAGATTATCGTTTTTGAGTGTTTTTAAAATTTCAATGGATGGCAAATTTTGAAAAAACACTATGCCCAAATAGCTTTTATCAACAAAAGACAGATCGGGAAAATCTTGACCGTTCCAGCTATTGTCATATATTATTTCTACATCAAAATATTCTTTCAGATAATCCAAGAGAAAATTACTGGATTTGGTTTTATTGTGATAGGAATGATCAATATAAACTATTTTTTTGGATTTTAAATTTGGTTTGATTTTTTTTCTCGGCGAGGGTTTTATCAGACGGTTTTTTGTTTGTAAAAATACTTCCCATAACCCTTTTTTTATTTCGATAATTTTTAGGATTATTTTGCGCAATATGCGAAAAGAAAAGACCGCCAGCTTATTTCTTAGTGTGTTTTGAGGGATTAATATATTGAGTATTTTTTGCAAAAATAGAGCGACTTTCCATGTATAGGATGCATAAATAACTGATAGTTCAGCGGATAATGTCGCTTTTTGCGACTCAGTTGATTTTAATGCGGCATTTGCATATTCAAGCTTTTCCTTTTCCTTATCTAGTGTTTCCCGCAAAGTAGAAATTTTTTCTAAATTTGATTTGTTTTCTTTTTTAAAATCGGCATTTTCCAGATTGATAAAATTTTCCCAGAAACTAAAATCATAACGGTCCCATCCATGACAGCCAAAAGGCAGTTTTTCATTGGTCATTTTATAGAGTTTTCGCGGTTGGCATTCAAAAGAAAAACGCATTGCTTCATTGGGTGGGGCAACCTTGAAATTATTATCAATATCTTTTGCGAATTTGCTGAAAAACACATCTTCATTTTGACCATTTTTTATATATTCACTAATAAACGAAACCGTTTCGTTTTTATTGCATCTGAGTAGGTTTATAAAACTATCAATTTTTCTTAGTGAAAAACCGCCATTTCCAGCAATATTTAATAATTTTGCTTCGTCGTCGCTTGAACTGAAATTTTCAAACCAAGGCGCTCCAATATAGTCATAATTTTTAGCGCACCAATAATCCAAGTTGTCGCTAAAAACATAGGCATCCAGTTGGTAGATAAGCATAAAATCATACTTTGCAAAGTGTGCATAGAAATTTATATCTAACATTAATTCGTTGTATTTTTCGATGCTACTAAAGAAAATATCGTCAAATCTGGCTATTTTATAATTAATCGCATATTTTTTCAGTATGAATTCATAGGCGGATATATCCAGCTGTCGGGGGCAAATTAAAAAAAAGATATGTTTTTTTAGAATTTTGCAACATTGAATAAGGGAAATTCTTTCAAATTCCGTGAGATTTTTTTTGTATGCGGGAATTGCAATTAGGGAATTTTTCATAATTGGTAATTAAATATTAGCATAGGGGGGGAATTTAGTCGAGAAGTATTTTTTTGTCATTTGATTGTAGATATTGCGATTGACTGGTATAATATTTATATGATTTTAATGAATTTTATTGTTTCATATGCTGTTTAATACACAAAAGAATAGAAAAATATTTTCAATTAAAAAAATTGTCGAAGTTGTTTTTTTTGTGGTTGTTATTTTTTTTCTTTTGCGTAATTATTCCGAAGCAACTGAACAAATTCTTGATTTTTCGCCAAGGCAAACCGCTAAAGTGCAAAAATACAAAGCTAATGATTATGCGGACGGCGAAGTTTTGGTTAAATATAAAAAAAGCGCAATCAACCTAAAAAAACCATCCGGAGAATTAAAAGCGGATAATTTTGAAAAAGGAAAAAATTTTACTAAATTGACAGAATTTTCCGATTTGAATATTCGACTTTTGCAAACGAGCGATTCGGTTGATAAGACAATCAAAAAATTAAAGTCCGATCCATCGGTTGAATTGGCAGAACCTAATTTCAAAAGATATCCGACAGCAACGCCTAATGACGTCTATTTTTCGAATTATTTGTGGGCGCTTAACAATACCGGTCAAACGGTGGGCGGGATTACCGGAACTGCCGGAGCGGATATTGGCGCTGTTTCCGGCTGGAACACCGAAAATTCTTCAGCGGGAACGGCAATCATAGCGGATATTGACACCGGAGCAAATTATAGCCATCCCGATTTAATCGGAAATATGTGGGACGGAACTTTTTGCAAGGATGAAAATAATGTTTCCATTTCAGGCGGTTGCCCTAATCATGGTTGGAATTATGCAGCGGGAAATAATGATCCAAGCGATACTGACGGACATGGAAGCATGACATCGGGAATCGCCGGAGCAAGCACCAATAATTCAATCGGGGTTAGCGGAACAAGCTATTATAATCATACGAAAATAATGGTGGTCAAATTTGGATTTGATATCGCTTCCGAAATTGATGCCATAAATTTTGCCAAAAATAATGGGGCGAAAGTGATAAACGCCAGTTATGGCGGAGTGGATTATTCTCAGCTTGAAAAGGACGCAATTGACTCTTTTCCGGGAATTTTCGTTGCGGCTTCCGGCAACAGCGGTACGAATAATGACAGTTCTCATTTTTATCCTTCTGATTATACGAGTCTAAATATTATTTCAGTAGCATCAACCAATCAAAGCGATTATCTCTCGACTTTTAGCGATTACGGATCAACATCAGTTGATCTTGCGGCTCCGGGAGAAAATATTGTTTCCACGAATAATCTTTCGACTTATTCGATAGGCGACGGAACCTCATTTTCTGCGCCATATGTTTCCGGAGTTTCCGCATTGCTCTATGAAAAAAATCCAAACTTAAGCGTTGAGCAAATGCGTTATCTTTTATTGAATTCCGGTGATCCGCTAAAAACAAGCACTGAAATACAGAAAATCAATTCAGGAAAGCGGCTTAATATGGAGAGTGCTTTGAATATGGCAAATAATCCGCCGGTTGTTCCGGACTCTACAGTTGTCTATCGTTTTTGGAGCGACACCAAGCAAGGACATTTCTATACCGCCTCCGAAGCGGAAAAAAATTATGTTATCGCTAACTATCCGACCAATGTCTGGAGCTATGAAGGCGTCGCTTATCGCGCGTTTAATCAGATTGGAACAGGCATTGTGCCGGTCTATCGTTTTTGGAGCGACACCAAGCAAGGACATTTCTATACCGCCTCCGAAGCGGAAAAAAATTATGTTATCGCTAACTATCCGACCAATGTCTGGAGCTATGAAGGTATTGCTTTTTATGTCTATGCCACTCAAATGGCGGATACGCAGCCGGTCTATCGTTTTTGGAGCGACACCAAGCAAGGACATTTCTATACCGCCTCCGAAGCGGAAAAAAATTATGTTATCGCTAACTATCCGACCAATGTCTGGAGCTATGAAGGTATTGCTTGGTATGCGCCGGTGAATTAGGAGGGCGCACTTTTATTTTCTGTTAAATAGCGTTTGAATATATTTTACATATAAGCGATAGAAAAAATTGGGAATTCTCCATTGCAGGGAGATTTTAATGGCTTGAAGTTCTCTTTTTGTGTCATCAATTATTTGATTTTTTTGCGCGATTTCATCTTTTTGTTTGTTGATAAAACTCTCCGTCCATTCATCAATAATTTGGCAATTTACAATTTCCGATATGAAAGTGGCATAACTGCTGTTCCATTTATTTATATCTGTGTTTATTGTTTGGCTTAATCCATGATAGGATATGCCGGCAATTAAAATCGGATAGTGATTGATACTGGTATTTTTTTGCGCAAGAATAAATAAAGTGTAATCTTCATAATAATCTCCTCTCAAATTATAATTGTTAAATATATTTTTTAGCGTTTGTGCCGGAAAAATAATTGAACATATGGGAACCGGATTGTTGCCGTTAGCAAAATTATAATATAGCGAAGTGTCAAATAGCATATTTTTTCTGCTTTCTATCGGAAAAGTTGCGCCACTATTTTCATCCCATTTTTCATCAAAAGCAAATGAATTTCCAAGAAAAATACCCTTATTATTTAAAAGAAAGGGGATGTTCATAAAAGCATCCGGATAAATAAAATCATCATCGTCAACAATCCAAATGAAATTATTTTTAGATTTAGTTATCAAATTCAGCGCGCTTTTTATGGCGGCAACTCGAGGAAAATATTCGGAAGGCTCATTTGAGATAACAGATAAAAAGGTGATATTTTTATATGCTTTTTTCAGTTCCAAAATATTTTTTTCGGGATTGGTGATGGCGTGATTATTAACGGATAAAATGACAGTAATATTGATGGCTTCACAATAATAAGCATTCGCTATTTCTATGGAATCAAGTAGCCGCCTGATTTGATTAGGGCGGTTAAGTCTTGTTCTGATTAGGATAAAAACAGTTTTTTTCTCTTTTTCACAACAAGCATTGATTATGGCAGATCTGATATTTTCATAAAAATCCGTTCTTCCATCAACAGTATTTTGTTTCAAATAATTCAAATTATTTTTAATTTCAATAGTTCCGAATATCGTTTTAATTGAATTATTTATGTAATTATTCCGCCAATATTCGGCAAGATAATTATTTTCTTGATTTGTGATTTTTTTTCTTTCGCCAATATCTTTTACATATAGTTTGGAATCTATGGCGCAAATTAAATTATTTTTATACGCCTCGCATAATAAAATTAGAAAAATAGCTGAAGCTTTTAAGTCAATTTTATTTAACGGAAAGACAATGTTGTTTTTGCGAATGTTTTTAATGTTTAATAGAATAACATCACTGTCCAAATATGATGCAAAGCGCGAATATGATGATCCGCTTGGAATTATGGCTGTTTGCGAGTCAGTTTTATACTTTAAAATTTTTTCCGATAAAAATTCCAATCCGCAGTTTCCAATCATTGCCCACGATTTTTCTCCAAATTCATCATCTGCTTTTTTCGCACATTGTTGGATTATGCTCGCCATATTTAGCGGAAAAAAACAGTTACTGTTAAAAAGTAAAACATAATCTTCTTGGCAAGTATGTATAATTTTATTTAAAAAATTCATTAAGTCGCCTTCCTTAATAGTTGAGCCGTCCGGGGTGTCCTTAAATTTTTCAGATATAAAAAAATAGTGAAAATTTGTCTCGGCAGTTTTTGCTTGCATAGATTTTTTAATTTCTTGTTTCATGGTATAAATTAAATCCGGTTATTTTTATTTTAGTATTTAATGAAAGTATTTTGTTTCTGTTTTTATTGAAAAAATCATCAGTCGTTGCCGTTTTTAATTCTTGAAAAGATTGCATAACTGCATTTTTAAAATTTTTTGGATAAGGCGTATTTTCAAATATTTTTATTCCGCGATCCGCTCCATTATTTCCAAAAAATTTGTAAGCTAAATATAGGAAATTTCTCGCACTCCAAAAATGTTCAAGATAATAACGATCATTTCGGTATTTGGAATATGTTCCGGTAAAGTGATAGGCTGCGGCAAGGGGATTGTAAACTACTCGATAATCATTTATCCATGCTCTCCAAGAAAGATCAACATCCTCGCAATACATCCAAAACTTTTCATCAAATCCGTTCACTTTTTCAAAAAAAACGGAATTGATAAGCATACCAAATCCGCTTGCCCATGGAGTTTCCTTTGTCTTTTTATCATATTCTTTTGGATGTTCA
>JAJYBE010000073.1 GCA_021779205.1 bacterium | reverse complement strand
AGTATAAGTAAGCACGATAAAGAATAGTCTGATACCAATATAAGATTTCTACTTTCGTAGATGCATACCTGACGAAGTCGGAGAAACATCGTCTGATACCAATATAAGATTTCTACTTTCGTAGATTTCGAGCTCTTGAATCTTGTTTTCAAGGTCTGATACCAATATAAGATTTCTACTTTCGTAGATATTGACAAGATAAATAAACTAACCTATGTCTGATACCAATATAAGATTTCTACTTTCGTAGATAAGCGCTGGCAAAGTGATCCGTATTGAGTCTGATACCAATATAAGATTTCTACTTTCGTAGATAATTTAATAGCATCTATCGATTCCATAGTCTGATACCAATATAAGATTTCTACTTTCGTAGATACGCTCCTATGCAATCGGTGTTATAATGTCTGATACCAATATAAGATTTCTACTTTCGTAGATTTCCAAAAGCAATGGCGCTTAGAAAATTGTCTGATACCAATATAAGATTTCTACTTTCGTAGATTTGATCGAGTTCGCGTTAATGGCTCTGGTCTAATACCAATATAAGATTTCTACTTTCGTAGATTTTTATATAGGGGTAAAAGGTGTCTTTTTTGCTCCTGGAATCGCAAAAAGACGAATTAATTTTATATATAACAATCATATTATGAAGGGATTAATGACCTACGAAGATTACCAACTGCTTTTGAAAGGAGATTTAGGCAAATATTATGAAGGACGTTGGGAATATTTTAAAGAGGTCATAGATATCATAAAAAGTGAAAAAATTGAATCCGTGTTGGAAATTGGCCCTGCTCAAGAACCGATTGTGAAAAATTGTGATGTAATGATAAAACCAGAAGATGATATGTGGGGAAGACCGAAGAATGAATTTTTTCAAAAAGAATATTTGTATGATGCAACAGAAAAACCCTGGCCGATAAAAGATAAGCAATATGATTTACTTATTGCTCTTCAAGTGTGGGAACATCTTGACAACAAACAAAGCAGAGCTTTCCGAGAAGTAATGCGTGTATCAAAAAAGGCCATACTAAGCTTACCTTATATGTGGGACTGCCCAAGGGATAGCAGAAATTATCCAGCCCATCATATGTTAGACGAGGAAATTATTGGCGATTGGACATTGAATGTTAAACCAGAAAAAATTATCAAAATTCCAAGGACTGGTCATGAAGTGAGCAAGGGACCAAGGATAATATATTTTTGGAAGTTTTGAAAAAATGGAATTCACCATACGTCATTGTCTTATTCTAGCGAAAGTGCTATTATTGGAATAAGATGACATATTATTCTAGTCCACTGGAATAAGAGTAGTCCTTATTCTAGTTACAAATATGAGTAAAAAACCTTTTATTCCGCCAAAATTACCGATAAAAATAGATTATGAGCCTCTTATCGGCCATATCACCAAAGCGCATCGAGCCATTGCTGGACTGGATGCGCTTTTAAGCGCCTTGCCAAACCCAAGCTTGCTAGGACGTACCTTGCAGACTAAGGAGGCGGTTTTGAGTTCTCAAATTGAAGGCACGCAAGCGACTCTTGATGAGGTTTTGGCATATGAAGTCAAAAACGACAAGAAAGAAAGTGAGAGAAAAAAGAAAGATATCAATGAAATCATTAATTATCGTAGAGCACTTGATTTGGGTGTCAAGAGCCTAGATACATGGCCATTGTCGGAAAATCTAATCAAGAAATTGCACGCTACATTACTAAAATCTGGTCGTGGCGAAAATAAAGCACCCGGAGAATTTCGAAAAATTCAAGTCTTCATCGGCATACCTGGCGCCGATATTTCCGAAGCGACCTATATCCCGCCAAATGCTAATGAAATCGTGCCACTATTTTCTAATCTGGAAAAATATTTAAATTCAACTGATGAAAAAGATAATCTAGTGCAAATTGCGATTGCACATTATCAATTTGAGGCAATTCATCCTTTCCTTGATGGTAACGGCCGAGTTGGGCGTTTGATTATCTCCTTATTTTTATATGAGAAAAAACTGCTTGCTCATCCGTTTTTGTATTTGAGTGAATTTTTTGAAGAACATCGTCAAGCATACTATGAATTACTCCGTAATGTCAGCGAAAAACAGGATTGGGAAGATTGGATTAAGTTTTTCTTAAATGCGTTGACTATTCAGGCGCAAAAAGCCGAGGAAACTGGCAAATCAATTTTGAAATTACATCAAGAGCTCAAGAGTGAGATATTGACGCTCAATTCTCAATACGCGCCATATTTATTGGACGCAATTTTTGTGCGCCCAATTTTCTCGGCTTCTAGCATACAAAAGCATATTAAAATCAAAAACACTCAAACGCTTTATACCTTGATCGAAAAATTTATTGATTTGGGAATATTGACAGAAGCTGATCCTAAGCAGAAAAGAAATAAAGTTTATAGATTTGAAAAATTAATTAAAATACTAAATTTATAAGGAGTTTTGTTTCAAAAAAATTCACCCCTGCCCCTCTTTTTTTGAAACAAAACAAAAAGTCTAAATAGCAATTTGACAGAATTGACTAAAACGTTATAATTAAATCATACTAAATTAGTATGTTTTTAGATTTATGTATTTTTCCACTAAAGCTGAATATGGACTGCGCGCGATGGTTGCTTTGGCGCGCGCGTATCCGGAACAAAAAAATATCACGGAAATTTCGGAAGAAGAAAATATTTCCGCTAAATATTTGGAAAAATTAATTGGAAAATTAAGAAAAAATAATTTAGTCAAAAGTCAAAAAGGCAAGAGCGGGGGATATACACTTATTAAAAATCCAAAAAATATTTCAGCCGGAGAAATTATCGAGATTATGGAAGGACCGATTGTTTCCAAATGTGATGGAAAAAAATGCACAAAAGCGATAATTTGTTCGTCCAGTTTTGTCTGGAATAAATTGGCGTTTCAAATCAAGAAAACATTATTTGCCATTAAATTAAACGAGTTAATTTAAGTTTAAAAAATATGAATAAAAAAAGGATCTATTTGGATTATGCGGCGACTACTCCGGTTGATGTCGAAGTATTGAAAACTATGTTGCCATATTTTAGTGAAAAATTCGGCAACGCTTCATCTTTGCATTCATATGGAAGGGATGCGGCTGGGGCAGTGGATAAGGCAAGAAGCGATGTTGCAAAATTTTTTAATGCCAATGAAAACGAAATTATTTTTACCAGTGGCGCGACAGAGTCTAATAATTTAGCGATTAAAGGCGTGCTTCGCGCATATTTTAAAAATAGAAAAAATAATGAAAAGAAACCGCATATTATTACAACCGTTTTTGAACACAGTTGTGTTTTAAGGGCGTGTCAAAAATTGGAAAAAGAGGGAAGTGTTGATGTTACTTATCTTCCGGTTTATTCTGACGGAATCATTAAACTGGACGATT
>JAJYBE010000072.1 GCA_021779205.1 bacterium | reverse complement strand
TCGTTGGTTTTGGCATCCGGATGGTTCCTTTTCACGGAGGATTCAAAAAAACCTAATTATTTTGAACCATTGGGAAAAAATCTGGTTTTTGAGTTCTGAAAATGCTACAAACCGCCTTCATAAGATTCATCTTTTCTTATATCGATACAATGGCTATCGACATCCGAACAGTGCGGAAACTTTTCGGACGCAATGATGTCAAAACCATGATGATCTATACCCATTATGCCCGATCGCGAATCGGGTGGCGTGTACAGTCCGGTTGGATGGGCTTTTGAATGAACCCGTGGAGAGTGTTATGCTGATCCGCATAACACGCCGAAATAAAACTGTGAACAGATTTTAAAATAAATGATTACAATATGTTATATTGCAATTTCCGCAATATTGAATGGCGTATTATGCGGACAGAAAATCAAAAATCAGAGTTTTATACGGACCCATATAAACACTGTTAGCCCTTGGAGTTACCCATGAGCAAATACACTATGAAAAATAAACTCGAAAATTGTTTGTTACTTTTTGCAGCAACAATTTTCCTTATCTTATTGGCGCAGGCTGTTTTTCAAACCGGTTTTAACTGGGTACTTGATTTCAAGTTTGCGTCAAAATTGGGTACGACATTAGCAGGTATACTCTCATTCGTTAGCGTTGTGCTTATTTTCATAAACTTGAAAAAACAATCATATACATTCTCTATTTCCCAAATAGAAAATCGTTTTTTTGAATTAATCAAGTTTCACAGAGATAACGTGAAAGAAATGGAATATGAATCTCCAGAAAGTTCAAATAAAGAACAAATAAATATAAAATCTGGACATAAGGTATTTGTGACCATCTATTACGAAATACTTCTATCACAGACATATTTAGATAATTTTTTGAAAATATTTTTGAACGGAAATAAATTTTCAACTGTTTACAAAAATGACCAAATTGAAAAACAACGAAGAGAAAAAATTGATTTCAAGAATAGGATATTTAAATTTGAAGCACTTGAGAAAGTGAACATAGCTTATTTAGTTGTTTTTGTGGGTGTATCCAAGCAAGGGAGAGAGGTTTTGAAATCTATCCTTGAGCAATTCTATAGCCAGCAATTTGTTAATGCTTTAATTCAGCATTATGCGTCAATACCTGTCCTATGGTCAATGCACCGAAAAAAATTTGAACAAGACGGTGGAAATTTGCCAAATGCTAAATTTGTCAAATATTTTGGCGGCCACCAACATCGTCTTGGACATTATTTCAGACATCTTTATCAGGCGATTACGTACATTGATAACTCAAAACAATTAAACTTCGACGAGAAATATGAATATATAAAAAGCCTGAGAGCCCAACTTTCTACGTATGAGCAAGCTGTGGTCTTTTTTAACAGTATTTCTGACTTTGGCAGAGTATGGGAGCTTGAAAAACAGAAAGAAAACGACCAGCTAGTGACCAAATATAATTTTATTAAGAATATTCCGGCGGAGTTCATTACAGATATTGATTTAAAGCAATTCTACCCACTTGTTGAGTACGAAGGGTTAGGAGAGATTCCAGAGAAAGTAGAACTAAAGAAAAAATACACATAAACATGGCTAACCAGTCAATAAACCTGACCGGAACAAGCCGCGTTCTTAAATCTGGTAGCGCATTGGCCGGCAGGTTATTTCACCGTTAGCCATTTTTAATACCGTGAAAGGTTCATTTTGAAAGACTTGCTGACTTCATTAAGAATGTTTTTTTGGGCGGGGATAATATGTCTTATAGATGTGACTATTAGAAAACCACCTTCTGGAGATGGATTTAGGTTTGATATTTTTAATGATTCAGTAGGTATGGCATTATTTATCTGTGGCCTGTATAAGCTTAAAAAAACCTGTCATTCATTTAGGTGCAGTAAATATATAAATTTTTTATTATTTGTTTCTGTTGCATATTTTATTGTTACTATCCATTCACATGTAATTTATTCAGTTCCAACACTTCTGTTTGTGTCGTTAACTGGCACGATTTATTGTTTTTACTTAAGTTTTTTTGTTGCTTATCTTCTTATGGGTTATATTTTCAGATGTTTAGGATATGATCGTGTGGCGCTGTTGTGGCGAGCAAATTCCTATTTACTCGCAGTTGCATTGCTTGCAATGGCAATAATGCTATATTTTACTAATGTTGGGTCAGAGTTAAGCGTACATGCTTTGAGAGATACAATCCAACTATTATCAGGTACAATTATTGGGCATCGCTATAGATTATATTTTTCTCCATTCATTCAATTTATTTATACAGCTCCTTTTATTCTTAGTTTATTCATCCTGTATTACTCAAAAAGGAAGCTATCTGAAAGGAATGATTTTGATAATGGCTAACAATCCGCTCAAGCCGACCCGAGTAGCCGTGGTTGGTCTCCGGCAAATGCAACGGCGGGCGGATTAGCTTTACGTTCCCGGCGACTGCGTCGCCATATTGGTTGGCAAAATGATTGCACGATGGAATTTTGTTTGCAATGGAGTATCTGTTATGCCTACAATATCAATGTTCTACGGGATTATAATTCGGATGTATTTTGCTCCGGGTGAGCATCCTCCACCACATTTTCATGTATATTTTGCCGAATACAAAGCGACGGTGGATATCCGGACATGCGAAATTATTCAAGGTAACTTGCCAAGAAAGCAAACAAAGCTTGTTTTGGCGTGGACTGAGCTCCATCAGGATGAGTTGATGGCCGATTGGGAATTGGTGATAAATGGTGAAGAGCCATTCAAGATTCAGCCTCTTCAGTAGGAGGTGGCGCTATGTATCCATCAGTAAAAAATATTTTTGCCGGTGAAGATTTCGTGCTTTTTATTGATTTTGATAATGGTGAACAAGGTGAATTGGATATGAAGCCATTCCTTGATTTTGGTGTTTTCCAGAGGCTTAAGGATATCAATGCGTTTAAGCGGGTTCGCATAGCCTTTGACACTATCGAATGGGCCTCAGGGGTTGATCTTGATCCTGAGTTTATTTACGCCAAGTGTCAGGGCCTGAAAAATGCCCAACATGCCATGGGTCAGCGCCGCGATTAAACATCAAAAATACAAAAGTTTATATGAAAATATAAAAATTCCTCTGAGGCCCTGCGTCTCTGCGGGAGAAAAAACATATCTCGCGCAGGGGCGCTGAGGTGCAGAGAAAAATCAGTCCCGATATTTATTCAGCCCGGGCCCATCCTTGCCGGTGATGCGGCGATTCTGATGGTGGAACGATGGCGCTCATGGCCGCTCACGCTACCGGCTTCCGTCTTCCTCCCTTTTTTGGCGCTCGCGCCTGCCAAAAAAGGATTCGGATTCATCCAGCTCTTTTAAGAGTTCCTTGATTTTTTTGATCTGCTCCGGGTTTTTTTCATACTCCAGCGCTTTGTTCAAATGAAACCGGGCATTTTTCGGGTC
>JAJYBE010000022.1 GCA_021779205.1 bacterium | reverse complement strand
AAATAATTTCAATTGCTTCGTCTTTATTGAGAAAAACCAATTCGCAATGTTTTACAGCGTTGATAACTTCGCACGAATTTTCTTTTATATACACCTCGCGCGGATTGAATGCGATCTTTTTTTTATCTTCTTGCGCTATTTTAATTATTTCTTCCACTTGAAATTCCCAATCGCCATGAACATCGCTGATAAAAAACCATTTTGCATCTTTGAATTTTTCGCGATCCAATTTTAATTTCCCGCTGGAATTTTTATTGGTAAAAATCACTCTATCGGCGCTTTTCTCATCCACAACAATAGCCGACAAATCACTTTTTTTTCCAACTTCTTTGTTGATAAAGTCAGATTTAATATTATTATTTGCCAGTTCGCCAATTATCCACTCGCCAATCGCGTCATCCCCAATATTTGAAACGCAAGTCGCCCTTATCCCCAAACGAGAAAGTCCAATCGCCACATTGGCGGCACATCCACCCAAAGATTCAAACCGCTCCTCAATCTTTATCTTTGCGCCAAGCTCAAAAGCAATTTTTTTCTGGCTAGCTAGGTCTTCTGGCGTTTCAATGATGTCGCCATTTTTTGTCGGAAAAAAAATATCTTTTCCCGCCGAACCGAAACAAATTATTTCATACATAAAAATATTTTAAAAAAAATTAACCCTACAACAAAGAATTTCTTTTCATTTCCACGGGCTTTTCTTTTCCAAAAAGATCCAAAATTGTCGGAGCTATATCACCAAGCACTCCACCCCTGACTAATTTTTTTCCTTTTAGTTTATCATTAACAATTAAAAACGGAACGGGATTTTTAGTGTGAAAAGTATTGGCCTCATTAATGCTTTCATTGAACATATCTTCGGCATTGCCATGGTCAGCAGTGATAATAAGTGTTCCGGATCGCTTCAAAACTTCTTTTGCCAATAAGCTAATTTGATCATCAAGAGCTTCGATTGCTCTGATTGTCGCCTTTAAATTTCCAGTATGCCCTACCATGTCAGCATTGGCATAGTTAATTGCTACAAAATCATATTCATTTCTTCCCGTTTCTTTCAGTACTTTTTTTGTAATTAGATCCGCCGACATTCTTGGCGTATCGGCATAAGAATCAACTCTTGGCGAATCAACAATGAAACGCTCTTCACCGCCCACCGCATCCGCATATCCACCATTGAAAAAAAAAGTTATGTGCGCATATTTTTCCGACTCGGCGATATAAAGTTGTTGCAGATCGCCAAGTGCCATTGGCAATGTTGCTACCAATTTTTCACGCGTAAAAATTGTTTGCACATCAAGATCCGGACCGAAATCCGTCATTGCGACAAAATATAGATTTTTTATCTTATCGATTATCGGCATATCATCCTGAATAATCCGGCATTTATTATTGGCCACAAAAAGTTTCGTAAATTGCCTAGCGCGATCAGAGCGTAAATTGAAAAATATAACACTATCATCTTTTGACAATTTTCCAATCGGCTTGCCTCTTTCAAAAATCACCGTTGGTAATAAGTACTCATCACTTAAATTTTCACCGTATGTTTTCATTATCGCCTCTTCCGCAGAATCAGCTCTTTCTCCGCGACCAAAAACAATCGCTTCATATGCCTTTGTCGATCGCTTCCAATTCCTCGTTCGATCCATGGCATAAAAACGACCACAAAGCGTTGCAATTTTTCCAATCCCTTCTTCTCTGATAATATTTTTAAAATATTGCAAATGAGCATAAGCGCTTCGCGGATAAGAGTCTCTTCCGTCCGTAAATAAATGGCAATAAACATTTTTTATTTCGTTTTTTTTGGCAAATCGCAAAAGAGCACGAAAATGTTCCGGATTACTGTGCGGGCTGTCTCCATTTCCCATCAAGCCCATTACATGCAACTGACTCTTATTTTTTTTCACATTATTAATCGCTCCAACCAGCGCGGGACTCATAAAAAAACTTTTGCTTTTTATACTATCAGAAATAATATGCGATTCTTGCAAAGCAACCCTTCCGGCACCAATATTCATATGTCCCGACTCCGATCCACTCATTTGACCCTCATCCAAGCCAACATCAACACCGGTCGCCCCCAATTCTGTTCCGGGATACAAATCAAAAAGTCGATCAATATTTGGCTTTTTCGCCAAAGTTATAGCGTTATATTTCGACGGCAAAGCAAAGCCATAGCCATCAAGAATTGCCAAAATTATCGGTTTTTTTTCATTTAACATTATATTAGTTCTTCTTCAATTCGAAGTAATCGATTATACTTGCAAATTCGCTCTCCCCGCGAAAGCGAACCGGATTTCATATAATCCGCTCCGACACCAACCGCCAAATCGGAAATGAAATCGTCAGTTGTCTCTCCTGAGCGATGCGACACTACAATTTTCATTTTGTTCTTTTTTGCCAATTTTATGCAATCAATCGTTTCCGAAAGTGTTCCAATTTGATTGACCTTAATAAGCACGGCGTTGCAAGCTTTTTTTTCAATCGCCATTTTTAAACGGTTTACATTGGTAACCAAAAGATCATCCCCAATGAGCATTATCTTTTCCCCTAATTTCTCGTTCATCATTTTCCATCCTTCCCAATCATTTTCATTCAGTCCGTCTTCAACGGAAATTTCATGATATTTAGTTATCCATTCATTATAGATGTTAATCAGCATTTCACGCGTCAATGTGGAATTTTCCGGCTTAAAAACATAGCGATCCTCTTTTTCATTGTAAAAAGAATTAGCCGCCGCATCAATCCCAATATTTACCTGCGTTCCCGACTTATACCCCGCTTTTTCAATTGCTTGATTAATCAAATCCATCGGCTGCGCGTTGCTCTCTAGGGATGGTGCAAATCCACCCTCATCTCCCACTCCGACAGAATAACCTTCGCCAGAAAGTATTTTTTTAAGCTCATGAAAAACCTCACTACCGGCTCGCAACTGTTCTTTGAATGTTTTTAATCCGCTAGGCACCAATTTATATTCTTGAATCGAAAGTCCGGAATCGCTATGCTGTCCGCCGTTAATAATATTAAACATTGGAATTGGCAATTTGAATTTTTTCGGCATCTTAAAAGTTTTGGCGATATAAGCATAGAGCGGGATTTCATTTTCCAACGCCGCTGCACGACAAACCGCCAAAGACACTCCCAAAATCGCATTTGCGCCAAGGTTGGTCTTGTTCTCCGTTCCATCAATTTCAAGCATTTTTTTGTCAATTTCCTTCTGCTCAGAAACCTCCATTCCAACAATAATCTTAGCGATTTTTTTATTCACATTTTCAACAGCAGAAAGCACGCCAAGACCGTGATACCGCTTTGCGTCATTATCACGCAACTCAAGCGCTTCAAATGTTCCAGTTGACGCACCTGATGGCACCGCCGCCATTGCGGTTATTCCCGACTCTAATGCTATTTCCACTTCCACAGTAGGATTTCCACGCGAATCCAAAATTTCTCGCGCATAAATTTTTTTGATTTTTGACATATTTTTTGAATCTAACTGAATTATTTTCTTATTATACACCTACTATTTATTTTCTTCCAACGCTTCAATTCCCGGCATTTTTTCTCCCGCCAAATAATCCAGCATCGCACCCCCGCCGGTGGAAACAAAATCAACTTTTTCCATTGCGCCGCCATTTTCAAGAATTTCTAATGTTTCTCCACCGCCAATAAGCACAAAGGCGCCGCTTGCAAGCACTGCTTCAAGTATTTCATTGGAACTGACGGCATATTTTTCTTCTTCAAATTTCCCCGTCGGGCCATTCCAAACGATTGTTTTGGCAGTTGCAATGATTTCCTTGAATTTTTCGAGAGTTTTTGGTCCAATATCCAATCGGTCATCAATAAAATCAAACGGCAAAATCACCTTTTCGCTAAATGCAATTTTTTGATCAATCGCTTCATTGGCAATACGCCCTCCCACCAAAACATAGTCGTATTTCTCCTCGAAAAATTTAATCACAGGAAGTTTTGTTTCAATTTTCGCTCCCCCGATAATCGCAACTGCCGGACTAATTGGATGCTCCTTGACAATCGTCATTTCGGCAATTTCTTCTTGCAAACGACATCCGGCGGCACTTGGCAAAATTTTTGCCACACCGGTAACGGACGCATGATCACGATGTGAAGCACTGAAAGCATCATTAATAAAAAAATCGAAATTCTCCGCCAACTTCGCGGAAAATTCAGGATCATTTTTTTCATCTCCCGCGTAGAAACGCACATTTTCCAAAAGCGCCACGTCTTCATTCAAATTTTCTAAGGCATTTTTCACTTTTTCCCCGATACAATCAGGCACAAAAGTTATTTTTTCGCCAAGAATTATTTCCGCATCATCAACAACTTGTCCCAAGGAAAAATTCGGATCGACTTTTCCCTCCGGACGACCCAAGTGCGAAATCAGAGCGACTTTACATTTTTTGCCCAACAAATAATCAATTGATTCTTTGGCGGCTAAAATTTTAAAATTCTCTTTCACTCTCCCACCCTCAATTTCCACATTAAAATCCACTCGAAGCAACACTTTTTTTCCCGCCACAGCGGCATCTTGAATTCTTTTTAGATTCATATATTTTTTATTTCAACTTTAACCTTTTTTTAATTTATTTAGTTGGAATTGGAAATTCCAAACACATTTTTTTAACTTCTTTTTTTATCTGCGCCAAAATTTTATCACTATCCCTATTTTGCAAAGCTTCATCAATCCAAGAAACAATTTGTTTCATCTCTTTTTCTTTCATCCCCCGCGTTGTCGCAGCTGGTGTTCCAATGCGCACGCCGGAAGGATTCATTGGAGATTTGGGATCATCGGGAATAGTGGAGCGAGAAACAGAAATTCCCACTTTTTCCAAAATTACCTCAGCATCGTGTCCGCCAATATTTTTATTTTGCAAATTTAAAACAAACAAGTGATTGTCTGTTCCTCCAGAAACTATCTCATAACCTTTTTTTAAAAATTCTTGCGCCAACACTTTGGAATTTTTAATTATTTGTTTAGCATAAATCTTAAAATCTTTACTCAAAACCTCTCCAAAAGCCACCGCCTTTGCCGCTGTTACATGATTATGCGGTCCGCCTTGCATTCCGGGAAAAACCGCCCGATCAATCAATTTCGCAAATTTTTTTTGACACATAATCACCGCTCCGCGCGGACCGCGAAGAGTTTTGTGCGTAGTTGTTGTTACAACATCAAAATATGGCACGGGATTATCCAATAACTTTGCCGCAATAAGACCGGCTGTATGCGCAATATCGGCAAAAGTATAGGCACCGACTTCGTCAGCAATTTTCTTAAATTCTTTCCAGTCAATTTCTCGCGAATAAGCGCTATATCCCGCCACAATCATTTTCGGTTTTTCTTTTTTTGCCAATTTTCGCACAGCTGCCATATCGATTCGTCCGGTTTTCGAATCAACTTCATATTGCACAAAGTTATAAAGCATTCCGGAAAAATTAACCGGATGCCCATGCGAAAGATGTCCGCCATGATCAAGTTTCAAACCTAAAATTTTATCACCCGGCTTGAGAAATGCCATATATACAGCAGCATTAGCCGGCGAACCGGAAAGTGGTTGCACATTGACATGTTCTGCACCAAAAATTTTTTTTAAACGCGCCACAGCCAATGTTTCAATTTCATCAACAATTTGATTTCCTCCATAATAACGATGACCTACTGTTCCTTCGCTATATTTGTTTGTGAGAACGGTCCCTAAAGCTTCAAGCACCGACAAAGACACATAATTCTCAGAAGCAATCAACTCCAACTCTTCTTTTTGTCTTTTTTCTTCACGAGCGATAACATTAAAGACCGCTCTATCTTTTTCGGCAAGCGCATTGTGTTGCATATTTTTAGATTTTTAATTTTCTTAAATATTCTTTTAATTTTTCCTTGACTTCCGGATGTTTCAATCCGATATGAATTGTAGCTTTTAGAAAATTAAATTTATCCCCAGTATCCAGCCATTCACCATCCAATATTCTGCCATAAATGGGACGATTTTTTGAAAGCATAATTTCAAAAGCATCAATTAGACGAATTTCGCCGGAATTTCCATGTTCTATTCTAGAAAGCACTTCAAACACTTCAGGAGTAATAATATATTTTCCCACTGCCACCAAATCGGATTTAGCATCCTCCATTTTAGGTTTTTCCACAACATTTTTCACTTCAATATTTTTATCATCCAGCTTTATTCCGTCATAAACACCGAATTTGGAAACATCTTTCATGTCCACACGACTCAATCCGATTACCGGATCGCTATAACGATCAAATGTTTCCATCAACTGTTTTGTTGATGGCACCTCGCTATCATACAAGCAATCGCCGAAAATAACCAGCGCCGGCTCATCACCGACGATATGTCTAGCTTGCAAAATGGCATGCCCATCACCCAAAGGCATTGGTTGTCGCACATAAGAAAATTTTGCCAGATTAGGAATTTTTTGCACCGCCATTAAAAGATCGTGTTTATTTTTCTCTACTAATGTTTCCTCTAACTCAAAAGAAATATCAAAATGATCTTCAATAGCTCTTTTTCCTCTACCGGTAACAAAAATTATTTCTTCAATTCCCGAAGCAACCGCCTCCTCAACCAAATATTGCACCACGGGCTTATCAACAACAGGCAACATTTCTTTTGGTTGCGCTTTAGTTGCTGGCAAAAATCGCGTTCCAAATCCGGCTACCGGTAAAATCGCTTTTTTTATTCGCATATTTTTGAATTTATTTTTATTATTAAGCTTATTATATTTATATCAAAAAAAGGCGCAAAAATCAAAAAGCGATTTTTCATTCGAAAAATCGCCATTGTGTTAACAAAGAATTCCCATAAGGGGTATGCGAAAACTCCCCAAAAAGGAGAAAGAGAATTTGCGCTATCGCTAGCAACAATAACATTGAAGCGTGCCTAATGGAAATTCTTTGTCGCTAAACAGTAACAAATATTCTGTATTTTGTCAATTAAAACGCCTCGCAGTCCCTTTTAATCCCAAAAAAATAACAAGCTATTTATATAATTTTCTACATCATTCCTCCCATACCACCCATGCCAGGCATTTCAGATCCACCATGATTGTGATCTTTTTCTTCCGGCTTTTCCGCTATGGCAACTTGCGTTGTCAAAAAAATTGAAGAAATGCTCACAGCATTTTCCAATGCGGTTCTGGTTACTTTCATCGGATCAATAATTCCCGCTTTAAGCATATCGGAAACATACTCGCCAGAACTCGCATCAAAACCATAATTAACAGATTTATTTTTGATTATTTCATATATCACAACGCCTGGATCTTTTTGTCCACCATTAGCCACAATTTGTTTAGCCGGCTCCATTAAAGCGTTTAATAGCATTTTATAACCGATAGAATGTTCTAGATTATTTCCGCTAAGATTATTATTTGCCTCTGCCTTCACTAATAATTCATTGGATACTCGCAGAAGCGCCACGCCACCTCCGGCAACAATTCCTTCTTCATAAGCCGCTCTTGTAGCGGCAAGCGCGTCTTCCATTTTATGTTTCATATAGGTCAATTCGGTTTCGGTTGCCGCCCCTACCTTAATCACAGCCACACCACCCGAAATTTTTGCCAATCTTTTTTGCATCTTTTCTTTATCCCATTTGCTTTCACTCGCCACTATTTGCTTTTTAATTTGAGCGATGCGCATTTCTATTTCTTTCTTTTTTCCTTTACCTCCAACAATCGTCGTATTATCTTTTGTTGAAATTATTTTAGACGCCTGTCCAAGCATATTTAATTCCGCATCTTCCAGCTTCATTCCTGTTTCTTCTGAAATAACCCGACCACCGGTAATAATCGCAATATCCTCCAACATCGCCTTCTTATTATCACCAAATTCCGGCGCTTTAATTGCTAGAACATTAAGAATACCTCGCAACTTATTCACCACTAAAGTTGTAAGTGCTTCACCATCAATATCTTCGGCAATAATCACAATATCCTTTTTACCGCTAGCAGTAATCTTTTCCAGAATCGGCAAAATCTCCGCTACAGCCGAGATTTTCTTGTCGGTAATGATAATATTAACTTCTTTCAACTCCGCTTTAAGTGTTTCACTGTTAGTAATCATATAGGGAGAAATATAGCCCTTGTCAAAAGTCATACCTTCCACGATTTCTTTTTCTAAACCAAAAGTTTGCGATTCTTCAACGGTAATAACACCATCTTTTCCCACCTGAGCAATCACCTCTGAAATCATCTTTCCCATTTCCGCACTTTCCGCAGAGATTGTTGCCACTTGAGCAATTTCCTCTTTAGACCCGATTGCCTTAGCAATTTTTTTAAGTCCTCTCACCACATCATTTTTTGCGTCCTCAATTCCTCGTCGAATACTGATCGGATTCATTCCGGTTGCCACCAATTTTGAGCCCTCGCGCACAATAGCCTGAGCCAAAACAGTTGCTGTCGTAGTTCCATCTCCGGCATTATCATTAGTTTTATTGGCAACCTCCTTAATCAAATCAGCACCAATATTTTCAAATTTGTCTTCCAGATCAATCTCTTTGGCAATAGAAACCCCATCATTTGTAATAACCGGGGACCCAAAACCTTTATCCAGAATAACATTTCTTCCTCTTGGACCAATTGTAGTTTTAACAGCATCGGCCACTTTATCAATTCCGGCTCTAATTTTTTGTCTCGCATCTTCATCAAACAAAATAAGCTTGCTCATATTTTTTTAAAAATTAAATTATTATTTTAGCAGTCAAACTGCTTGAGTGCTAATAACTCCATTTTGACAAAATTTAAAAGATTCGTCAAGGCATCACAATTCATCAAATAATCACATTATCTTATTCCATCTTAAGCCCTTTTTTTGTGTGATGTTTTCTCGCCACGTTAATTCTGGCAGATTCTTTTTGAATTGCTGCAGCCACTCGAGCATATTCTTCTTCATTTATTGAAATAGTTTGATTTTTTAATTCTTCCGCTTTTTTTCTTGCTTCTTTGGCACGAACAAGATCAATTTCATCCGCTCTTTCCGCCGTATCGGCTAAAACAGTTAAGGCATTAGAATTAAATTCAATAAACCCTCCCGAAATAGAAAGATATGTCTCCTTTCCATCTTTTTTAATCATCGCTTCTCCGGGAATAAGATTTGCGATATAATTTATATGATTAGGCAGGATGGTGATTTGTCCATTACCAGTCATTAGCGTTGCCTGCTCTACTTGTTCTTCAAAAACAGTTTTTTCGGGAGTAACAATTTTAAATTTTAGCGTCAATTTAGGCATAGAATTTATATTTCATTGATTTATTTAGCCGCTCGAACATCGTCAATTCCGCCTTTCATATAAAATTCTTGTTCCGGAACATCGTCCATTTCCCCATCAATAATCATCCTGAAGCCTCTGATAGTATCTTCCAACTTTACATATTTTCCTGCACTTCCCGTAAATTGTTCAGCAACAAAAAACGGTTGCGATAAAAATTTTTGAATTTTTCTAGCGCGAGCAACTGCAATTTTATCATCATCAGATAATTCTTCCATACCGAGAATAGCAATAATATCTTGCAAATCTTTATATTTTTGCAAAACCATTTGTACTCTTCGCGCAACGGCATAATGCTCTTCACCAACAATCTTAGGATCGAGAATAGTTGAAGAAGAATCTAGCGGATCAACAGCCGGATAAATTCCCAATTCTGTAAGTGCTCGAGAAAGCACCACCGTTGAATCAAGATGGCCAAAAGTTGTAGCTGGCGCCGGATCGGTTAGGTCATCAGCTGGAACATAAACCGCTTGAACAGATGTAATTGAGCCTTTTTTGGTTGAAGTAATTCTTTCTTGTAATTTCCCCATTTCTTCCGCTAGTGTCGGTTGATAACCTACAGCGGATGGGATACGTCCAAGAAGCGCAGACACTTCAGAACCAGCCTGAGTAAAGCGAAAAATATTATCAATAAACAAGAGGACATCCTTGCCTTCATCATCACGAAAATACTCCGCCATCGCCAGTGCCGAAAGAGCCACGCGTTGGCGCGCTCCCGGCGGCTCATTCATTTGTCCGAACACTAACGCAGTTTGCTTGAGAACTCCAGAATCTTTCATTTCGTTATAAAGATCATTACCTTCACGCGTTCTCTCTCCTACTCCGGCAAAGACAGAATAACCGCCATGCTCTCTGGCAATATTTCTAATGAGCTCTTGGATTAAAACCGTTTTTCCCACACCGGCACCGCCGAACAACCCAATTTTTCCACCCTTCACAAATGGGCAGATAAGATCAACGACCTTAATTCCCGTTTCGAAAATTTCCGCCTTCGTTGATTGCTCAGAAAATTTTGGCGCTTCACGATGAATAGGATACTTCTTTTTAGTCACCACTTTTTCAGTATTTCCGTCAATTGTTTCTCCGAGCAAATTAAACATCCGCCCTAAAACTTCCTTTCCTACCGGCACGGAAATTGGTGCACCAGTGTCTGACACAAGCAATCCACGACTAATTCCATCAGTCGAACCCATTGCCACTGTTCGCACACGATTAGCCCCAATATGCTGATTAGTTTCCAAGATTAATTTGCTTCCGTCAGTTAATGCAACTTCTAATGCGTGATAAATCTCCGGCAAATCGCCTTCAAATTCCACATCTACCACCGGTCCGATAACTTGAATAATTTTTCCTGTGTTTTTCATAAAATTTAACTAGATTTAATTACATTTATTATTTATCCTTCAAGCGTTGCCTTCCCTGCTGAAATCTCCGCAATTTCCTGCGTAATTTTTGCCTGCCTAAGCTGATTATACGCCAATGTTAATCCATCCGCCATTTCTCCTGCCGCATCCGTTGCATTTCTCATTGCCAACATTCTTGAAGATTCTTTTGAAGCATTTGATTCCAATATGGCATGATAAATTTGCATTTCTATTAATCTAGGAAATATACATTCCAAAACTTCCTTTCGACTTGGTTCGATTTTATATTCAATTTTTGTGCTACTCAAACCAAAGTTATCAGCTAAAACATCCATTTCAGCAATTTGTTTTTCCAAATCTAGCTTGGAAACTGGCAAAATTTGTCTAATTTTAGCTTGTTGGTTGATGGCGGAAATATAATCCGTATAAATTATTGCAACCTTGTCATATTTTTTCTCCAAATATTCATTTATAATAATTTTGGTTACCGCTCGCACATCTTCAATTTTTGGCAAATAAGTAAGCTCCGGAAAGGTGGCAATAATTTCTTTTCCCAGCCTCTTGACCATAACTTCACTTTTTTTTCCGATAGTAATAAAATCTACTCTGACTTCATTTGTAGCACCAGTGAAAAATTTATTATTTTTTTTGTTTTCAATTCTATTCATTTTTAATTTAATCGGATTTGCCAATTCATCTTTAATTTTTTTCGCCACTTGAGCATTGAAAGATCCGCACAAACCGCGATTAGCGGCGATAACCACTATCAAAATATTTTTCACTTCTCGCACCGAAAGCAATCCTTCTTTTTGACTATCAATCGAATTGGACAAATTCATAAGCACATTCCAAGCGCTGTGCGCATAAGGACGGATACTCAAAACGCTCGCAACGGAACGACGCATTTTGGCAGCCGAAACCATCTCCATCGCACGAGTGATTTTTTTAGTATTACCGATTGATTTTATTCGTCTTTTAATGTCTCTGGCTGAATTCATATTTTTTAATTTCCATTTTGATAGATTTCCTTAAATTCTTTAATTGCCGCCTGAAGTTTTGCCACAATTTCATCTGTCAACTCCTTTTTCTCCGAAATTAAAGTCAAAACCGCTTTTTGATTAATTTCCAAATATTTATGAAAATCCACTTCCCATTTTGAAATATTTTCAACTGCCATGCCATCAAGATAACCATTAGTCACAGCATATATAATCGCTACTTGATTAGGCATGCTCATCGGCTCATATTGATTTTGTTTTAAAATTTCCACCGTACGCCTGCCTCTTCCGATTCTTTGCCTCGTGTCTTCGTCTAAATCAGATCCAAATTGGGCAAATGCTTCCAATTCACGAAATTGAGCAATATCTAAACGCAATTTTCCAGCTACTTTTTTCATTGCCTTGGTTTGTGCGTCACCTCCCACGCGCGAAACTGAAATTCCCGCATTAAGCGCCGGACGCACGCCTTTATAAAATAAATCTGCCTCCAAATAAATTTGACCGTCCGTAATAGAAATAACATTAGTTGGAATGTAGGCGCTGACATCGCCGGCTTGCGTTTCAATAATTGGCAATGCCGTCATCGATCCGCCACCAAAATTTTCATTTAATTTCGCGCTTCGTTCCAATAATCGAGAATGAATATAAAAAACATCTCCAGGATAAGCCTCGCGCCCAGGTGGACGACGCAAGATCAAAGAAATCTGCCGATAAGCCCAAGCATGGCGAGATAAATCATCATAAACAATCAAAACATCTTCTCCCTTGTCCATAAAATATTCTCCCAACGCACAACCGGCATAAGGAGCAATGTAGGAAAGTGGCGCCGGATCAGCTGCGCCAGCCACAACAACAGTTGTATATTCCATCGCTCCACGCGCTTCAAGTTCTGCCACAATTCTTGCAACCTTAGATTCTTTTTGTCCAATTGCCACATAGATACATTTTACATTTTGACCCTTTTGATTGATAATCGTGTCAATAGCGATTGCCGTTTTTCCCGTTTGACGATCTCCAATAATCAATTCGCGTTGTCCGCGACCAATCGGAATCATCGCATCAATTACTTTTATTCCCGTCTGAAGTGGCTGGTGCACTGATTTTCTCGTGATTACTCCGGGAGCGATTTTTTCAATCGGATACTTTTTTTCAGCAATAATCGCACCTTTTCCATCAATTGGAAATCCCAACGGATCAATTACGCGACCGACAAAATTTTCCGAAACGGGAACAGACAAAACATTTCCGGTTGCTCGCACCACGTCTCCTTCCTTAATTTTTTCATAAGCGCCCAAAATAATCGCTCCGATGCGATCCTCTTCAAGATTAAGCGCCACACCAAAAACCGACGACATTTCTTTATCTGTTCTTTCTGCAGGAAAAAATTCCAACATTTCATACGACATCGCATCACTAAGTCCGACAATGCGCGCGACACCATCGCCAATTTCCACCACAGTTCCCACTTTTTCCATTTTTGCCGTCGCATCAAATCCATTGATTTGTTTTTTCAGGCTCTCAATCACATAATCCTTGTTCATAATTTTCAATTTCTAATTTGTTAAATTGTTTTAATTTTCAATCAATCAAAACACTCTTCATCTTTCTAAGCTTTTCTTTCAAGCTGGCATTCATTATTTCATATCCTACTTTTATAATTATTCCGCCATCAATATCTTTATCAATTTTATTATTCACAACCGCCTCTTTTCCAAAATATTTTTTCTTGATATATTCGTTTAATTTTTCAAGCATTTCTTTGCTTAATTTTTCCCGCGAAATAACTTCCGCCGCAACAATTCCATTTTTTTGATTAAAAATTGTTTCAAATTTTTGCAAGATTTCATTTTTCAACTTCAGCTGACCATTCTTGACAAGAATCTTCACGAAATTAGCCACCAAAACATCCACCTCGCCGTGAGATTTTTCCGCAGTCGCTTCGTATAGTGATTTTGCATATTGAGTTGATGTTATTCGCATAGAATTATTTTATTGCTTTTTCAATCAATTCCATATCCTTGTTTCGATCCAATTTCTCCTCGATAATTTTCTCCGTTGCCAAAACTACCAGATTAGCAATTTCACTTTTCACCTCAGCTAGCATTTTGTTTTTTTCTTGTTCGATCTGTTTTTTGGTTGTTAAAATCAATTTTTCATTTTGCTTTTTCGCTTCAAGTGCAATATTTTCAGCGTTATTTTTAGCCTGTTCTTCGGCATTTTTTATAATTTCACGCGCCTCTTTTTTTGCATTGGATAAAACTTCTTTTTCTTTTTTGGCAATTTCTTCCAATTTTCTTCCTGCCTCACCGGCATCCTTTAGACCCTTTTCGATTTTCCCAGTTCGACTGTTAAGCGTTTTCAATATCGGTTTATAGGCAAAGCGATATAATACAAATAAAACGATCGAGAAATTAACAACTTGAGCAACAAGCAAATTAAGTTCGATATGAAATGTTTTGATTAATTCATCCATAATTGAAATCATTAAAAAAATAATAATCTTATCTCGATTCCAAAAAATTCGGAATCGAAGAAAAATACTATTTAATCGAAAAAGCGATAACTAAAGCATAAATCGCCACAGCCTCGGCAAAAGCAGCTGCGAGAAGCATTGGCACTAAAATTTTTTCTGTGCATTCCGGATTTCGTCCGATTGATTCCATTGCCTTTGAGCCTATTTTTCCGATCGCAAGAGCAGGAGCGATTGACCCGATTCCAATTGCCAAA
>JAJYBE010000021.1 GCA_021779205.1 bacterium | reverse complement strand
AGTGCTCTATTTGTTCTCGCTCATAGTAAGTTATTCTTTGCATAAGCCACTTTACTACCCTTAAAAATTAACTGGTAATCATACCATAGGTTTTGGGTAAAGTGGTGCAATGGGTTTTGAATCCGCCGTTTGAATTATTGATTGACAATGCAAAATCTTTTTGTTATCCTATAAAGTTGATTATTTCGAGACTAGCTCGAAGATTATTCAACAAATTCTTTAAAAACTAAAAAAAAATAGGAAAGAGGAGAAAAAAATGAAAAAAAGTATCGTGATAGCGAGCATTTTTTTTCTGGCAATGACGACTGTTGCGACAGCGACAGTTACCCCGACCATTTTAATCAATGGGAATAGTTTTGATCAAACATGGCGCTCTTCGTATGGAGCGTTTAATTTGAGTATAAAAAAGGAAACTACCGAAACGACATCCGTGGATTGGTGGGTGTTGTGCCTGGATCCATCCGGGACGTGGAAGCATTTAGAGCTCGCTTCTGCGAGCTGGAAGGTGGGACAGTGGCTTGGATCAATACGGATGATGCTGATTTCTATGGCATTACTCCGGTAACAAAAACGACTAATGGGTTGATTGAGTATGGAAATTATAATACTCAAAAGATAATCATTGCAAACGGGCAAGCCTATTTGGATTTTGCCTGTAATTTAACTGATGGCTTCGTCAGTCATGTCGATCCGGCGAATATCAGTTATATTCGTTGGAATTCCGACGCGACGGGTTGGAACGCATCAGCAACAATAACCGGAAAACTACAAAAGGATACTTTCGGAAACTATTTTGTTCCGATATATGGATTGCTAGCGAGTGATTCCGGATTATTTTCGGTTGTTCTGAAAGACGGCACAATCGTCTGGATGAACATCGAGAAGTGGAGTTATGTTGGAGCAAAAATTTCCAATGGCCTAGTTGCGTATTAGGCTTGTGGATTATACTTGCAAAAGGCAATTGAAATTAAAGATTTCAATTGCCTTTTTTATTGCAAAAAAATTTGGCGATTTTTTTCTAAAAGTGTTAGAATAGAAAAGCTAGAAAGCAAAGAATTGTGTATAATGTAAAATTAGAAAAATTTGAAGGACCGTTGGATTTGCTTTTGGAGTTGATTGAAAAAGAAAAGCTAAATATTACTGAGCTGAATTTAGCCAAGGTAGCCGATCAATATCTGGAGCATATTCGAAACAATCAAAGCGTTAACTTGGAAAATTTAGCGGATTTTTTATCTGTGGCAGCCAAGTTGATTTTAATTAAATCACGAGCGCTTTTGCCAATTTTAAAACTTAACGAAGAAGATGAAGAAGAAATTAAAGATTTGGCCAATCAATTGAGGGAGTATAAAAAATTTAAAGAAATTTCCGTATTAATAGGAAAAATGGCCGGACTCGGACATATTTTTTATTCTCGTGTGATATTTCTCGCGCGTCCGGTTTTTTATCCGCCTGAAAATATTGAAGCGAATGATTTGATGAAATATTTTCAAAAAGTGTTGACAGAAATTCCACAAAAACAAAAATTAGAAGAAGATATCATGGCAGAAGTAATTACTCTTGAAGAGAGAATTAGCGACTTGGAAGTTCTGCTTAGGCAAAAAGCGGAAACTTGTTTTTCGGAAATTATTTATCAAGCCAAGGATAAAATTGATGCAATCGTTTCTTTTTTAGCAATGCTGGAAATGGTCAAACAAAAAATAATTAATGTCGAACAGAATGAATTATTCAACGAAATTAAATTAACCATACGTCACTAATAATGATTTAAAAATATGCAACAAGAAAAATTGAAATCAGCAATTGAGAGCTTATTGTTTATCAGTGATGAGCCAATAGCTATTGGTAAATTAGCCAAGCTTTGTGATGTTGACGTTGAGGATGTGGATAGTGTATTATTGTCGCTCGAATCCGATTATGGCGCTCAAACAAGGGGATTGGCAATAATAAAAATTAAAGACTTGATTCAACTGACAACTAAAGCGGATAATGCTGAAATTGTTTCAAAAATGTTGAAAAGTGAAATTCAAGAAAATTTGAGTCAGGCTGCGCTGGAAGTTTTGGCAATTGTTGCATATCGCGGACCGATTTCTCGCGCTGAAATTGAGTCAATAAGAGGTGTCAATTGCAGTTTTACTTTAAGGGCATTGTCTATCCGCGGATTGATTGATAGAATGGAAAATATCAAAGATAGCAGGCGGTATCTTTACAACATTTCCTTTGATTTTTTAAAGAAAATGGGAGTGGAAAGTGTGGAAAAATTACCTGATTGGGATAATTTAAGCAAGAAATCAGAAAACGAAAATGTCAATAAAGTCGAACAGTTAAGTATAAATATTGAATCCGTATAAGTTATTTATTTTTTATGTCCAAAACAAAAGTTTTTTTTATTTTTTTGACAGTTTTTTTATTGTTTTTCGGTTTTTTCAAAAGCAATGCTTTTTTTAACGCAATTGGGGCAAAAAATTCAGTAGTGCTTATTCCAGGCGAGCAAGAGGTTTTAGGCGAAGAGAATGAAAAAAAACAAGATGGAAATGTAGTTTATAATAATCAATCAACGCAAGATATTTTTTCTGTTGGCTTGAAAAATGTCGGACTTATTCCTGTTAGAAAAAAAAATATTTCTGACTTTCGGGTTTGGGCAGGATCTTCTGTGGCAATTGATGTTTCCAGTGGAACGATTTTACATTATGATAATGGTAGAAAACAAACGCAAATTGCTTCATTGACAAAAATGATGACTGCGACATTGGCCGTGGAGAATATTAAGGATTTCAATGCCGAAGTGACTGTGCCAAAAGAAGCGCTTCAAGTTGATGGAACCGTAGTTGGTTGTCCGACAAGTGTTTTTTGTAATGGCAATCGGATGTTTGCCGGGGAAAAAGTCCACGCGATCGATCTTCTGCGGGCGATGCTATTAAATAGCGCCAATGACGCGGCGACCGCATTAGGTATTTATATTGCCGGATCAAAGGATAAGTTTGTGGACATGATGAATCAACGAGCGCACGACTTGGGCTTGGTTGATACTCATTTTTGCACACCTTCGGGATTGGAAATCGATGGACATGAAAATGAGTGCTATTCTTCCGCTTATGATATTGCCAGGATCGCATCCGAATCAATGAAGTATGATTTGATTTGGAATACGATGAAAATACCAGAAGGACAATTTTTTTCTACGGACGGAAAACGGATGCATCTTCTAAAAAATACCGACTTACTTCTGGACAATGTTCCAAATTGCTTGGGAGGAAAAACCGGCTTTACGCCATTAGCGGGAAAATCATTGATGTTGGGAGCAACTGATTTAAGTGGAAAGCATAAAATAATATTTGTTCTCTTGAATGATGAAAAACGCTGGGAGGATATGCGTTCATTGGTCAGCTGGGTTGATGCTAGTTATGAGTGGAAATAAAGTTATTATAATAATGAAAATGGATAAAAAATTGTTTCATATTAGTTTAGTAATTTTAGTTTTTTTACTTTTTATTAAAACTAAAACGGTTGCAATTGGTTATTCTGCCAGTGATTATTATTCTCTTCATCAAAGAGCAATGCATTACAACTATATTGATGATTCGGGAGTATCAATAGATCAAGAAAGAACGGGCTATAAAGAACAGAATAATCTGGATGCTATTTCCAGATGTAGCAAGTTATCATGTACGTTGCCAGCTGAAGGCGAAATTAGAGCAATTACTACTTCCAACATAAAAAGTTTCAAGGTATTTGTTGCACCGGGAAGCACTCGTTTTGATATGGATATGAATTGCGAAGATAACTATAGTGATTTCGTTTTTGTTGCCAGATTTGGCACTCCTCCCGAAGATCATACGGCCTATATCAATTCATTGTCGAGTACTGAGCGCAATAATCTTCCTTCGAGTGCGTTTACATTAAAACAGCTTCGTGATGGTGATTGTATTGGAACAAATTCCGTAGGATATATTTTTATTGCATCGGATGGCGGACTTAATTTTTCTTCAGATGGCATTGGTCTCTCTGCGAAAAATGCTGGTTGGTTGTATGTAAATATTTATTCATTTTCCTCTTTCCATGGAAGCGGTAAGGTCGTTTATGGTACTTTCCTTGATATGGTCAACACTTCTTCCTATCTTTCTTGGTATAATGCGTATAATGGCTGGAGTGTTAACGGCGATCCATCTGAAAATGGAAATTATGAACTCACTTGCGCTTCATCCACCTGCACCGGCAACTCTTGCTGGGATGAAACTAGTGGAAAATATATCGACGGAACCAAAACAGAAGGTTGCGCAACGGTTTCCCCCGGTTTCAATCCTTCTTCAATCAATCTTTCCGCTCAATCCGCAACAACCTCCAAACTATCTTGGAGTAGCACTGGCGCAAACAGTATGCAAATACAATGCACCGGACCAAAAACAATTAATAAAACAGACACAGACACGACTTATTCAAATTATCCAATGGAATTTGACAAAGTAGCCAAAACAGCTACAGTCGGAACAGAAACGGAAACCTGCGCCTTTTATCCGATGAATAATGATGGACAAACCAATGGCACGCCAAGCTCTGCCAATCTAAATGTAATAACCGATGAAACTCAACTTAGCAAAGACGGCCAATGCGGATCAGCCGCCAAAAGTTATTCCGCCAAATTAACGGGTTGGGGAGATTACAATAATAAATTTTGCGATCAAGGTACTGCCAACCCGGCACAACCTATTTTTCCCACTCAAGACAATCCCACCACTTGGACTTGCCTAAAAACCAACAACGGCGACGATGCCACTTGCACCGCCACCATCCGTTCCAATCAAAGCACAGATGATTGCCTTAAAAAAGCTACCACCAAATATGTTTGTTGTCCGGATAATCCGGATTGTGTCGATACCACTTGCAAAAATTCAGTTTGCTATGACGGTTGCAAATATGTTCCGGGAGATATGGAGTGTAAGTAGGAATAATCGGTTTTGTGGTATAATGATTAAAAAATAAGCTAATAAAAAATTATGGATATTTCTCAAGTACAAACTATTCCGGAAGTTTTTAATGTTATGAAAATTCTAATAACGGCCTTTTTTGCTTTTATTATCGCTTTTGCGCTGACTCCGCTAATGACATATTTTTTATATAAATATAAAATCGGAATAAAAATAAAAACTAATGCTGTTGATGGGGAAAAACTTACTTTTGTTAGCGAAATGCATAAGCATAAAAGCGGAACTCCAATAATGGGTGGAATTTTAATTTGGATTACCGTTGTAATTCTAATTTACACTTCACACTATCTTTTTCCATTGATTGCCAAATGGTCGGACATTAATTTTTTTGCTCGACTTGATTTTTTTAGTCGCAAGGAAGTTTGGCTGCCATTGTTCGCGCTTGTTTCGGCGGGTATTTTGGGTGTTTTTGATGATTTGGCCAGTGCGCGTGGATTTGGTAAAAATAAGGGTGGAGGAATTAGATTTATTTTTCGTTTTGGTTGGTTGATTCTTATTTCCGCTCTTGGCGCATGGTGGTTTTATTATAAATTAGGCTGGGACATGATTCACATTCCGGCAGTAGGCGACTTTAATATTGGCTTTTGGTATATACCATTATTTATGTTTGTGATTTTATTTTCTGCTGTTTCATCTAATGAAACTGATGGATTAGACGGACTTAATGGAGGCGTGTTATTGATTGCTTTTAGTTCTTTCGGGCTAATTTCTTTTTTTCAAAATAAACTGGATTTGTCGGCTTTTTGCGCAGCTATTTCCGGAGCTTTGCTGGCATTTTTATGGTTCAATATTTATCCAGCGAGATTTTTTATGGGAGATACGGGAGCGGTTTCTCTTGGTGCGACATTAGGAGTTGTTGCATTGCTTACTAATTCAGTTTTAACATTATTTTTAATAGTATTTATTTATATTCTTGAATCCGGATCGGTGGTGATCCAGCTGGTTTCTAAAAAATTCTTCAAAAAAAAAGTTTTTCTAGCAGCTCCCTTGCATCATCACTTTGAAGCTAAAGGATGGCCGGAAACAAAGGTAACAATGAGAGTGTGGATTTTTACTTTAGTGATGGCTTTTTTGGGTTTAATTATCGGTATTTTAGGTATGGGGAAATATCACTAAATTTTTTATCAAAATGAAAATTGCAATTCAAGCAGCTGATTTAGACGCAAAAAGGATAGATGGGACACGTGTTTATATGCTAAACTTATTGAAATATTTTGGCACACTTGATACAACTGATTCTTTTTATATATATCATAAAAATATTTTTAACGCCGAACTTGTTCCGCCCAGTTTCTCTAATTATAAAATAATTCAAAAACCAGCTCGATTTTTTTGGACGCAAACTCGGTTTGCATGGGAATTGATACGCGATTGTCCTGATGTACTTTGGATGCCAATGGCGGCCATGCCAATAGTGCATTCTCGAAAAATAAAAACCGTTATTACTGTGCATGATTTGGCGTTTAAATTTTTCCCCGGAATGTTTCCCAAGAAAGATTTATGGGAATTGAATTTTTACGCAAGATATGCCATTAAAAATGCTGATAAAATTATTGCTGTTTCACAATCAACAAAAAAAGACATTTTACATTTTTATCCAAATGTTGATACTAAAAAAATTCGAGTTATTTATCATGGATTTGACGGAAATTTATTTTTAAAAAATGGTTTTAATGATAAAAAAAAGACTAGCCCCTACCTGTTGTATGTCGGAGCGATTCAGCCGCGAAAAAATCTTATTACATTGATTGATGCTTTCGGAGAAATAAAAACTAAAAATAAATATCCCGACTTAAAATTAATTTTGGCGGGAGAAGTGGCCTGGCAGGCGGAAGAAACTTTGGCGGCTGTGCAAAATTCTCATTTTTCCAAGGATATAATTCTAACTGGAAGAGTCGATTTTTCCGCATTGGCAAGACTGTATCGGTGTGCTGAAATATTTATATTCCCATCTCTTTATGAAGGCTTTGGCATTCCAGTCCTGGAAGCTTTTTCATCCGGAGTACCTGTTATTTGTGCCAATAATTCAAGTTTGCCGGAAGTGGCCGGAGATTCAGCGCTTTATTTTGATGGTAAAAATGTGGCCGACTTAACCAGAAAGATAATAAGCATATTAGAAAATGATGATCTTAAAAAAAACCTTATAGAAAAAGGTTTTGTTCAGTTGCGGAAATTTTCTTGGGAAAAATGTGCAAAGGAAACACTGGATTTTATTAAAAATTGAAAATTAAACCTATTTTTTTAATAAATAGATTGATCCGTTGGTAGCGGAGGTGATTTCAATAGGAAGCTCAAATTTAATGATGCCAACCTTTTCCGGATCGAATGTGGCAAGATGGGTTCTTTTGATCGAATAGCTTTCTTGTTTGCTGAATTTTTCTAAAAAAGAGTTTTTTTCATATGCGGCCAGACTTTCATTTGGAATAATTAAATAAACATTGGAAAATTTGGCTAAATTTATTTTATCCAAATCTTGCGGATTAAAAAAATAAACAGCTTGTTTTCCATAAAGAAAATTCAACGGCCCGCTTAGCATTGACCAACCATCGCCGGAAGCTAAGCGATCAACTAAAACTAAATCATTGGCGGAAAACTTTTCGCTAAGTGCTTGGGTTTGACCCAATAAATTTTTGTTTTCCGAAAAAGTAAAATAAGGCAATGAAATCAATAAATTAGAGCCGATCAATAATATTGAGAACAAATAAAAGATACTTTTTTTGGCGATAAATTGATTAGCTGTCAACGCTGTGTAAAAAATAAAGCAAGGAATGAGAGCGAAAGTAAAGCGGCGAAGCATCCATGGATGATCAAGCGAGATTCCCGGATGAAGCAAATAAATAAAGGTTGGTAAAACAATAAACAAAGGAAGTAACCGCGAATATTTTTTCTTTATTAGAAAATAAATAATTCCAATTAAAGCGATAATTAAAAAAGGCAGAATATTATAAAGGGCGAATATTTTTAACAAATAGCTTGAAGCGGAAATAGTTGAATTATTGCGTATTTCCGATGCAGAAAATGAACGCAATAATCCTTTTGCCGAAGCAATATAGAAGCGCTCATTTACTTTTATTGAAATGATGTATAAAAGAAAAAATATGCCAAAAAACCAATAAAATATTTTTGAAATTTTTTGAAATTGATTTTTATTATTTTTTTTAAAAATAAAAAATATCAGTATGAACATGGCGATAAATCCCCAAGTTTCTATGCGGGTAAAAGCAAGAAGGGCAATTGAAAAAAAGGAAAGAAAAAGATAATTTTGTTTTTTAAATTTTAGAAATAAACATAATTCTAAAATACCAAACCAAATCAAGCTTAATGCCAAATTTTCACTCAAAGTAAATTTAAAAAACCAAGAAAACACAAAAGAACTGAGAATGAAAAAAAGCGACAGCCAGGCGGTTTTTTGATTGGCATATAATTTAGTAAGTGAAAAGAAAGCAATCGAAAAAAGAAAAAAAGAAAATCCGTTGGCGACGAAAAAACCGTTAAGTCCGAAAAGGGAATAAAAAATAGCTAGCCAAGCAATGTAACCGAGCGAAAAATGTGTAATTAATTTGCCATTTTGTGAATAATCAAATCCTGGGAAATTTTGCGCAATTCCCGGGCCGTGGATTTTAAAAAATTCTTGAGAAGTGGTTGTTTGAAATGATAATTGGTGATTTTGGGAAAGTCGAATGGCGGCCTCGGAAAAGGATCCCTGATCGCGCCCGGAAAAAACTGTTGGTTCGGTGCGTATTGATAATGTGATTAAAAATATTAATAAAAAAAGAACAACAAAAAATACAAACGAAGTTTGCAATATTTTTTTATTGCGAAAAATAACGAAAGAGAAAAGAAATATTGCAAAAACAAAATAACAAATAAATATTTCTCGATAAAAAAAACCACTAACCGTTAAAAATATTGCTAAAAATTCCAAGCCCAAAATAAGTGATCCAAAAAGGGAAAATAGTTGGTGTTTATTGAGATTTTCGGGTATTTTCATATTTTTCATTATATAGTTAAAACAAATTTTTGCCAAACCATCTTTTTTCCGATAGAATAATAAAGATTTAAAAAAAGCGTTTTTATTTAATTGAATTGAGTCAATAAATTATGCTGAAATCAAAATTTGAATTAAAAAAAAGTGAAAAATTAAAATTGAAAATGTATCTGTGGAAAAAGAAATTGATGCAAAAAAAAGTGCTTATGCGCTTGGGAATTTTTGCGGTTTTTATTGCTGTTGGTTTTTTTATTTTTTCTTTTGTGAAAAGCAATAAACAATTGATAGGAATAAAAACACTTTCTGCGCTAAATAAAGTTTCCGCTCTTCTGCCAATTTCCGGTGATGAAAAAAAAGAATTGAATGTCTTGGATCAATTAGTGGAAAATTTCACCCAAAGGGATGGAAAGACGAGAAATTTTTTATTGCTTTTGCAAAATAATATGGAGTTGCGTCCCGGTGGCGGTTTTCTTGGGCAATATGCAATTATCAAAACTAAAGATGGGCAAGTAATTTCTTCTTACTTTGAAGATGCTAATTTGTTGGATCAAAAAATAACGGCAAAAGTGCCAACGCCATATCCTTTTGCGCGAATGATGCAACTGAAAAACTGGAAGTTTCGTGATTCTAATTTTTCTCCCGACTTTCCCGCAAATGCCGATAAAGCTAAATACTTTTATCGCTTAAGCGGCTCCGGATCTGATAATTTTGATGGAGTGATTGCTATTAATTCGCAAGTTTTAAACGATATTTTGGGTGTAACCGGTCCGATAACCATTCCCGGCTACAATGCGGAGTTTAATTCGGATAACGCTTATTTAAAATTGGAAGAATTGGTGGAAAAGCAGTATATCCTAAATCCAAGTATCGATACGCAAAACAGAAAAGCGATTATGAAAAAAATGTTGCCGATAATAATCGATAAATTATTTAGTCTGAATAATATTTCAAAAATTGCAGATTTGGCACATCATGAATTTCAGGAAAAAAATATTATGGTCAATTTTAAAGATGCGAACTTGCAATCGCTTGCGTCAGGTGTTTTTTGGACTGGAGAGGTTTCCCAGAATTGGAATGGAGATTATTTAATGATGGTTGATGCAAATATGGGAGCGCTTAAAACTGATTACTATATGAAACGGGAAATTTATTATGATATTGACTTAACGGGAGAGAAGCCGATTGTTAATTTAGAAATATTGTATAAAAATACCGCCCCCTTTGGCGATTGGCGCACTAGTGATTATCACTCTTATATGCGACTTTATTTGCCTAAAGGAGCTACTTTATTGGAAAGAACGATGGTGAATAATATCAGTACCGGAGAAGAATTTAATAAAACTTATATTGGCTTTATCGCGCATGTGCTCATTGGCGGACAAACAGATGCGAAAATCAAATATGAATTGCCGGCGGATTTTCCGCGCGATAACTATAAATTGCTTATCCAAAAACAATCCGGCGTAACAGATATTCCGGTGAAAGTGCATGTTAAAATGAAAAATGGTGATTTTAATCAAGAACAAGTAATGAATAACGATTTAAGGTTTGAAGTAAAGGATACGGTTAAGTAATAATTATTTTTTTAATTAAATTAAGTAGATTTAAAATTTATGAAAATTTTAATTACCGGAGGAGCCGGATTTATCGGTTCTAATTTGGCTAAAAAATTGATGGAGAGAAAAGATGATGTTGTGATTATTGATAATTTTAATGATTATTACGATCCAAAGTTAAAAGAAGATCGCATTAGAGTTCTTCTGAAAGGTTGTAAATTTAAGCTTTACAGGGGCGATATTCGTGATGAAAAATTATTAAATAAAATTTTCAAAAAAGAAAAATTAGATAAGGTTGTGCATTTGGCCGGAATGGCCGGAGTGCGCAATTCATTACTTAATCCGTTTTTATATGAAGAAGTTAATGTGCGTGGAACGATTAACCTTTTGGAAATGGCAGTCAAATATAAAATTAAAAATTTTATATTTGCATCTTCTTCGTCGGTTTATGGAAACAATAAAAAAGTTCCTTTTTCAGAGAGTGATTCGGTTGACACCCCAATTTCTCCTTATGCCGCGACGAAAAAATGCATGGAATTAATGGCTCATGTCTATAGTCATCTTTATGGACTAAATGTTACTGCATTGAGATTTTTCACAGTTTATGGTCCTTGGGGCAGGCCGGATATGGCATTATTTAAGTTTACCAAGAACATACTTGAAGAAAAGCCAATTGATGTGTATAATAAAGGTAAAATGAGTCGCAATTTTACCTATGTGGATGATATAGTTTCCGGTATAATTACTGTTTTGGATGCCAATTTGCCTTATGGAGTGATGAATATCGGTGGCGATCGAGAAGAAACCTTGGTGCGTTTTATTGAGGTGATTGAGAAAAATTTGGGTAAAGTTGCTAAGAAAAATTTATTGCCGATGCAAGCGGGAGATGTTCCTTCAACAGTGGCTGATATTAAAAAATTGAGAAAGCTTGGCTGGAAACCGACAACCAAGATTGATAAAGGCATTAAAAAATTTATCGATTGGTATCAAGAATATTATAAGATAAAATAAATTAGAAGTTAATTCACTAAATTATATGAGTGAAAAAAAAATGATTTCTGTTATTGTTCCTGTATATAACGAAGAAAAAAACGTGCCTCTTTTCTATGAAAAGGTTGTGCCAGTCCTGGATTCGCTTATTTATGATTGGGAATTGTTGCTTATTAATGATGGCAGTCGCGACAAGAGCATTTTTGAGTTGGAAAAATTAGAAAAAAATGATTCGCGTGTTCGCGTAATTGATTTCTCGCGAAATTTCGGAAAAGAAGTGGCGATGACTGCGGGAATTAATTTTTGTCGCGGGGCGGCTTGTATAATTTTAGATGCCGATTTGCAACATCCAATTGAAAAAATTCCCGAATTTATTGAACATTGGGAAGGTGGAGCGGAAGTGGTTATTGGAATAAGAAAGAAAAATAAGGGCGAAGGCTTGGTGAAAAAAATTGGTTCATATTTATTTTACAAATTGATTAATCAAATTTCGGAAATGAAAATTGTAACGCGTGCAACCGATTATCGTTTATTGGATCGTATTGTGATTGATGAATTTAATTTATTTACGGAAAAAAACAGGATGACTAGGGCGCTGGTGGATTGGTTAGGATTTCGACGAGAATATATTTATTTTGAAGCCAATGAAAGGATTCATGGTGTTCCAGCCTATAATTTCTGGAAATTATTGCGCTTGGCGTTTAATAGCATTATTTCTTTTAGTCTTTTGCCATTGAGATTGGCGGGCTATTTAGGCGCTTTTATTACGCTTTTTTCCGGAGTAGCCGGATTCTACATTTTATTGGGAAAGTATTTTTTTCATACGCATTTCGCTTCAACATTTTCCGATTCGGAAAATCTGGCAATCTTAATTGTTTTTTTGGTGGGCATCATTTTAATCTCAATCGGGTTATTGGCTCTTTATATTGCCAATATTCATATAGAAGTGGAGAATCGCCCATTATATATTATAAGGAAAATGAAAAAAAAGTAGCCAGTTTATGAATTTATCCCTACCAATTCATCTTTCTATTCATATTTTATTCAGTTTTTGCGCCGGGTTGATTATTTGGAAAATTTGGAAAAAACCAATGCTTGCTTTTGTTTTTGCTTTATTGGGAGGTTTTTTTGTTGACATCGATCATTTTATTGATTATTGTTTAGCCTTTGGTTTTAAGTGGAATTGGTTTTATTTTAAAAATGATTTTCAAGTTTTAAAATCAGGCAAGATTTATTTCCTATTTCATGCCTGGGAATTTGTATTAATTTTAACGCTTTTAGCTTTTTTATTTAAGAATAAATGCGTAAAAACAATTTTTTTTAGTTTGGCGCTTGGTCTTTTTTTTCATCTTTGGACTGACGTGGTAATTGATCAAGTTTCACCGAAAGCATATTTTTTAACTTATCGCATTGTTAATAATTTTGATAATAAAGCGATTAGTAGCCCGAAAAATTATGAAAAATATTTATATTATAGGGCGCAAGCGGGTTTTAAATAAATATTAAAAAATAAATCGGTATTCGTTTTGAATTCGCCGATAATATTAAAGGCTTGTCAATTCTTTATTTGAAGATTATAATCAAACTAAGAAAAAAAGGGGAGTGAATCAGCTAATTTTTTTTATTTATATTCCACTAAAATGTCTGAAATTTTAGAAGGTTTGTTTGGTTCCAAAGAGCGATTGAGACTGCTGCGATTTTTTTTACAAAATCCTGAAGGCTGTTTTGATTCGGCGGAAATAATGCGCAGAAATATGCTTAAATGGGCAAAAATTAGGCATGATATGGACATGCTTTGTCGCATAAAATTTATATTGAAAAGCAAGCAGAAAGGTGTTGTTGTATATCGGCTCAATCAAAATTTTGATTTTTATCCCGAAATGAAGAATTTGATAGCCAAGGCCAATGTATCTCCTCAATGCAAAAGTTTAGCTCGAGTTGCTAGTTTGGGAAGTGTGAAATTGGCGATAATAAGTGGCGTTTTTATTAATTATCAAAAAAGTAAAGCGGATATGATTTTGGTTGGTGATGATATTAGCAAAGCAAAATTAAATAACCTGATGAATAATTTGGAAGCGGAAATTGGCAAAGAAGTCAATTTTGTTTTAATGACAATGGAGGAATTCAAATATCGTCTCAATATGCTGGATAAATTTATTTTAGAATTTCTAGAAGGGCCCCACGAAGAAGTGATTAATAAGATTGTCGGACTGAAGCAATTTATGGCTAAAAGAAAGCTGTAGCAACTATTTTTTGAATTTGTTATGTTTGAGATGGTCGGCAATAAAACAGAAAAATTTTTCTCAAAAAGCTTGACCGAAATAATCAAGCTTTTTTTTGGCGAAGAATATTTGCACAGTAAGATTGCCATGACGTTGTCAATTTCCGCTTTTAGTATAAATATTCTTGATTGTTTGCTTTTGGGATTATTTTTACGCTTGCCAAAAGAAACAATCGTTATTTTGCATTATAATGTTTATTTTGGAGTTGATGCGACTGGCAATGTAAGCCAAACCTATTTCTTGCCTTTAATCGGGTTGATTATGCTAATAATCAATCTTTTGCTAGCAAGTTATTTTTATAAATTGAAAGAACGTATCGCCACCTATGTGTTTTTAATAACAGCACTGGCAATCCAGTTAAGCTTGCTTATTTCTGTCGTCAGTGTCATTATTATTAATTATAAATAAATAGAAATTATGTATTATTTTCCTGACCCGAAAACAAACAATCCTAAAGATCGAAAAAAACAAAGAATACTGGAAATGGTGCCGGGAATCTTAACCTGGTCGACAATTTTTGGAATGTTTATTTTTTCCTATTTTTTGCCTGTTTATGTGGCTATTTTCATTATTATTTTTGATATTTATTGGATTATGCGAACCATTTTTATTGCTTATTATTCAATTGAAGGATATCAAAAATTAAAAGAGGGAAAAAATATTGATTGGTGGGATCGTTGTCAAAATATCAGTAATCCTTCGAACTATTTTGATTTGATTAAAAAAAGAATTGCTAAAATGCAAGAAAGTCTGGATGACAAAAACGGCATGAATAGAAGAGA
>JAJYBE010000071.1 GCA_021779205.1 bacterium | reverse complement strand
TGTCGGTGATTTTTTTAATGTTTATCTTACACCGGAAAAAGGCTCGCTAGATCCTCGTGATTTTTCTTTTATTTTAGCTAAATTCAAATATGATTTAATTATTGTTATCGATAGTCCCGATTTAGAATCACTGGGAAAAATTCACATTAACAATTCGGATCTTTTTTTTGAAGTGCCAATTATCAATATTGATCATAAAAGTAATAATGAAAATTTCGGACAAATAAATTTAGTCGACTCAACAGCTTCTTCTTGTGCGGAAATTCTAAAAAATACTATGGAAAATATCGACAAAACAGCCATCACCAAAGATATTGCCACTTGCCTTCTTGCTGGAATTATCGGCGCAACCAACAATTTTCAAAAGAAAAATACCACGCCAAAATCCCTGTTGACAGCAGCGGAATTGATGGATCGCGGCGCAGAACAGCAAAATATTATTCGCCGAATCTATAAAACTCAACCGCTATATATTCTTAAATTGCTTGGTCGCGTAATGAGTAAGTTGAATTGGGAAGAAAAGTATCGATTAGCCTGGACGGATCTTGCCTTGGAAGATTTTGTTCAAAGCCGTTCTACTCCGGAAAATTTACCGATTATCCTGGAAAAACTGCAAGAAAATTATATCGACGGGCAATTTTTTATAATTTTTTATAATGACACCCCCGAAAGTTCCATAGCCATAATCAAAGCAACCCAAACAGAAATGCTAAAAAAAATATCTTTACTTTTTCCATCTTCAATTAAAATGGATTTATTGGAAATAAAACTTACTCAAAATGATTTAAAAATCGCCGCGCAATTTTTAATCACTAAACTGGAAAATATTTTAGCAAACGAATAATTTTTCATTCAGCATAATCCATTGTTCTTTTTTTGTTTTGTTTTCTATGCTAAACTGAATTTGATAAACTATTTTTTGAAAACAAAACAATGATAAAAATTACCACTAAAACGACCTCCAGCGAAGCGGAAAAAGAAACGACTTCCAGTCGATTTTTGTCGACGATCAAGCACGAATCCGAAGAAGAACAAGCTGCCCAATTTGCCACAAAACTCAATCTTCCCTATATTGACACAAACATTGTCCCCGTTTCTTCCGACAGCCTGAAATTAATCGATGAAAACGACGCTCGAAATTTTGGCATTGCTCTTATTCAAAAAAAGGGTCATCATGCGACAATCGTTTCTGTTAATCCGAATAATGCCGAAACTCGCAAATTTATTGACGCTTTTTGCCAAAAATTAGGATTGGAAGCTAAAATATTCGTATTATCCCAATATAATTTTGAAAAGATTTTAGAAAAATACAAAAAACTTGTTTTCACAGAAATTCTTGATCAATTAAGCCTTAACATAGACGACCAATTCACCTCCGGATTCAAAAAATCACTCAATGATTTGCTCACATTGAAAGAAAGAATCAAAGAATTGCCAACCACTCAAGTTTTAGGCATTATTATGTCCGGTGCCAACGAACTTGGCGCATCCGATGTTCACTTTGAGCCTGAGAGTCACGATTTTCGCTTACGATATCGCATTGATGGAATATTGCAAGATGTTGCTTTTTTCCCTCTCAATATATATAAAAGTATTCTTTCCAGAATTAAAATAATGTCCGGAATGAAAATCAATCTGAGTGATATTGCTCAAGATGGAACATTTGCCATAAATTTGAGTGAAAAAAAAATCGATACTCGCGTATCTTCTATTCCGGGAAATTTTGGAGAATCAATAGTGATTCGACTGCTCAATCCCGATGCTATAAATGTTAATATTGATGATTTAGGCTTGCAAGGCTTGGCATATGAAATATTGCAAAAACAAATCGAGGCTCCCAATGGAATGCTTTTGACCACCGGACCAACCGGCAGTGGAAAAACCACCACGCTTTATTCTATTATCAATAAACTCAATACGCCAGACAAAAAAATTATCACCATTGAAGATCCGATTGAATACCAAATAAAAGGCATCTCCCAAACACAAATCGAAAAAGAGCGCGGCTACACTTTCGCCAATGGTTTGCGCGCTATCGTTCGCCAAGATCCAGATATTATTTTAGTAGGTGAAATTCGTGATGATGAAACAGCCGATATTGCCATTAATTCAGCCCTTACCGGCCACTTAGTGCTTTCCACTTTTCATACCAACAGTGCTATCGCGTCAATTCCAAGGCTTATTGAAATGGGCGTAAAACCCTCTTTTATCGCTCCTGCTATAAATGCCATAATCGGCCAAAGACTTGTGCGCAAACTTTGCGATTGCAAAGAAGAGTATGTTCCGGCAACAGAAACAATCGACTCACTCAAAAAAGTTCTTTCCATTATTTCACCGCGCGCAAAGGTGGAAATTCCAAAAAATATTTCCAAGCTTTATCGTCCGAAAGGTTGCCTAAAATGTAACAACACGGGATATAAAGGACGCATCGGCATTTTTGAAGTTTTAACCATCAGTCCGGAAACGGAAAAATTGATTATGGATCTTGCCGGAGAAACAGAAATAACTATGTCCGTCTTGGAAGAAGGCATGGTAACAATGCTTCAAGATGGAATTTTAAAAGCTATAAATGGCATCACATCAATTGATGAAGTAAAAAAAGTAACCGGACAAGGTGATTTTTTGGAAAATATTTATGAAAAATTAATGTCTCAATTACTGGGAAGCAGACTTGCGATAAAAAAAGATTTCTATACTCAAACAATGGAAAATATTTCTGATTTTAAAAAATTACAAACACTTTTATCTCAAACAAAAACAATTGATCTTATAAAAATAATTTTTTCTTCAGCGCAGCTTCTAAATGTCGGGGATGTTCACATAGAGCCGGAAAAAGATGATGTTAAAATTCGCTTTCGTATTGATGGAATATTGCAAACGGTTGCCGCAATTCCTCTCACGGAATACACAACACTAATCGGACAAATTAAGCTTTTAAGCGGAGTAAAAACCGAGGTGCGGCAAGGTGTAATTGATGGGCGATTCAGTCTTGCTTTTGATGAAGAAATCAAAACCATAAAAGAAAATTCCATCGATATCCGCGTTTCGATTATCTTAGGCGGATATGGAGAAACTGTCGTTATGCGACTTCTTAGCAAGGTGGCTGTTGAACTTAATTTGGACAAATTGGGAATTAGAAAGCAAAATTTAGAAAAAATTAAACGAGAAATTTCAAAACCCAACGGAGTTGTGCTTAATACCGGACCAACCGGCAGTGGAAAAACCACCACACTTTATGCTATTTTAAATTTTATTAACAAACCGGAAATTAAAATTATCACCATTGAGGACCCGATTGAATATCAAATGGATGGCATATTGCAAACACCAATCAATGAAAAAGAGGGCTACACTTTTTCAACAGCACTTCGCGCCCTTCTTCGCCAAAACCCAGACATTATGATGATTGGAGAAATTCGCGATGATGAAACGGCACAAGTAGCGGTTCAAGCCGCTCTTACCGGACATCTCGTGCTTTCTACTATTCACACAAACAAT
>JAJYBE010000070.1 GCA_021779205.1 bacterium | reverse complement strand
CAGCTAATTAATTTTATTTTTTTATTTATGCTTCCACTTATCTATGGCGTCTATGTTTTTGCGATTTTTATGCTTGGCCTGATTTGTTTTTTCGTTCTATATCACTTGATTAAATATTCTATCAATGCTCGTTTTAGCCACTTATTTTCTTTATTTTTTGCAATCACTTCCTTTATACTGATTGTCTCCAATATTATTTTATTTTCCGCAATCGACTGGAAAACAATCACATCGGGCATCGCCTCTAATAATTTTAATTCTTTTTAATATGGAAAATTTCAATCAATTTCATTTCAAAGGCCAAAAGCCGGGTGAAACAATTTTGATGGTAATTCACCGCCATTGGTTCAATATTTTAAGTAAATTTTTTGTAATATTCATTTTGCTGGCGCTTTTGTTTTCTAGTTTTTTTTCCAATTTTTTTATTCCCCCCGCTCTTCTTAGCGATTCGGGCACAAGCTTGCTTTCTTTTTTTCAAAATTCATTTTTTATTTTTATCTGGTTATTTTTCTTTATCACGTGGATTGATTATTATTTTGACGTCTGGATTGTTACCAATGAGCGAATCGTCAACATCAACCAAAGAGGACTTTTTTCTCGCGAAGTCAGTGAACTGGAAATGGAAAAAATTCAGGACATTACCGTTGAAGTGCTTGGCATCATCCCGACTTTCTTCAACTATGGCAATCTCTATATACAAACCGCCGGAGAAACTGAACGCTTTATTTTTGCCCGCGTTCCCAATCCATACACAATCAAAGACTTGATTATGAATCTCCAAAAAGATTATGAAAAAACTGAAGCAGAAAATCTCGGCTCAGTTATTCGCAAAGAAATTCATGAAGAATTAAATTAATTTCGTTTTTTTGAAGCTCTCGCTTAAAATTAAAATGAAAAGCGAAAATACAAAAACAATTCTGCTTTTGGTTTTTATTTTGCCTCTATTTGCGTTTTTCTTAAGGGAAAAAGTTTTTGCATCAACCCTTCCTGTTATTATCAGCGCCATTCAAACAAGCGGAGAGGAGACTGATGATGATTTCATAGAGCTCTATAATGATTCATGCGAAGATATCGATTTGTCAAACTGGAAAATATTAAGAAAAACCAAATCGTCCGCCAAGCAAACATCAATTGGAACGTTAAAAAAATCTATTCCGGCCAAGGGCTATTTTCTTTGGAAAAACACAAAAGCTAACACTGCTGGAAATCCTGATTATGCAACAAAAACATACTATTTAGCAAACGATTACAGCATCGCTCTTTTTGATAAAACCGAAAAACAAATAGATTCAATTACTTGGGGAGCCAATCAAAATCCATTTCCAAACACAAGCGCATATCCAAATAATTTAGGAGACTTTGAGGTGTTAAAAAGAAATGTTAACAACAAATTATCTGTCGAAAAAAACTATTCACCAAAAAATTCCTCTTTTACTGAAGCGACCGAGCTTGTTGCATGCCAAAAAAACAAGCCGCCCGAGTCACCAAAAACATATTCTGACAAAATAATCATCAATGAACTTTTCCCTGCGCCGTCAAACAACTCCGGCAAAGAAGAATTTATTGAATTATACAATCCGGATAAAAAAGATAACGACCTTTCCGATTGGATTTTGCGCGATTCATCAAAAAGTGGAAAATATATTTTTCCTAAAAACGCAAATATAAAAGCAACCGGCTTTTTTGTTGTCTATAAAAAAGATTTCAAATTTGCTCTTAATAATTCCGGCGGGGAAAAAGTTTTTCTTTTTGATCCGACCGAAAAAGAAATTGCGCAAGCAAGCTATTCTTCGTCTGCCAAAACCGATTATGCCTATGCTTTTGACGGATCCGCTTGGCATTGGACACCGTATTTCACTCCGGGGGAAGAAAATATTTTTGCAGAAATGCTTTCCGGAAAAATAAAAAGTGACAAAAAAATCTATTCGGGCATATATACGAATTTCGAAGCCATCTCGGATAAAAAAGCCAAAAAATTTACTTGGGATTTTGGTGACGGGCATAAAAGCTATTCGCAAAAAACCAAACACCTATATGAAAAATCCGGTGAATACAAGGCCAGTCTTGAAATTAGTGGCGATGGTGAAGATAATTTAATTGAATTTCAAGTTAAAGTGGAAAAGTTTGGAAAACCAAAGGTGCACATTACTTCCCTTTTTCCCAATCCCGCGGGAAAAGACACAAAAAATGAGTGGCTGGAAATAATCAACAAAACCAATAAAAAAATAAATCTCAAAAATTGGTCGATCGCTTCCGGCTGGAAAAAACTCTATAATCATCCTATTCGCGAAAATTTTATTTTAAAACCCGGGAAAAGCAAAAAATTAATGAACGACATCTGCGCTTTTAGCCTGGGAAATGAAAAATCAAAAATAGAATTACGCTATCCTGACAGAAAAGTGGCGGACAAAATCAAATATAATCGAGAAAAAAATCCAATTTCAGAAGATGAGCTCTATCAGAAAATCGAAAAATTTGGCTGGAAATGGCAAAAAACACAAACCGCAAAAACAATACCATCCGAGACAGAAAACCTACCTGAAGTTTTAAGCGATTCTGTTTCAACGGAAAATAATCCATCCGATGTTGAATTATCAGCAAATGCCAGTTTGACAAAAAATCTAACATTAGAAATCAAACAAAAGCGACAACTAACATTACTTTTTGTCAAAACCAAGATTGATCCGGAAAAATTTCTTGCAAAAAATCCTAGATTATTCCAAAAAATCACCCTAACAACCCGCTTTTCAACTATTAGCGCAAAAGAAAAAAAGGCCCCTTTGTTTTTCTCACTTTCTTTTTTTTGGAAAATAATCAATATCCAATTAAATCAAGCTATTTTAAAATTTTAAGTTTAATTGCTTAGCTCTTTGACTTTTTTGCAGTATTGGCTGTATTATTTCATTAAAGTTAGTTTAGCTCGTCATTTTTTTCAAAACATTAAAAAAGGAGGGGGAACTATGACACTGGAAAATGAAATCGTTCTTTTATTTGTTATTGATTTAATTACTATTGTCATTTCTGTTTTTGGATTAAAAATGGTTATCAAAATCTTCTGTTCCGAAGAAGATTGCGATGACACTTCTGAATTAAAGTCAGAAGGAGAGTAACAACCAATGACAATAAAAAAATCAGACTGAGCCAGGCATATCAATCCTGGCTTTTTTATTTTTATTTTTTCTTGAGTTTCTTTTTTTTAAGTGCTAAACTAAAAACAGTTAAGAAATAATTTTAATCCTATTTTAAAACTATGTCCGGACATTCACATTGGGCGGGAATAAAACAAAGAAAAGGCATAAATGACGCAAAACGGGGAAAAATTTTCACTAAGTTTGGAAAATTAATTACGATTGCGGCACGCGATGGTGGAGGAAAAATTGAAACCAATTTTCAACTCAGGATGGCAGTTGATCGCGCGCGAGAAATGAATATGCCTAAAGAAAACATCGAAAGAGCAATAAAGCGTGGCACAGGGGAAATCAAAGGCGCAACGATTGAAGAGATTGTTTATGAAGCAATCGGTCCGGGTGAATTTATGCTGCTTATTTCCTGCACAACGGATAATAAAAATCGAACGGTTTCTGAAATAAAAACGATTCTTACTAAAAATA
>JAJYBE010000069.1 GCA_021779205.1 bacterium | reverse complement strand
ATTAATTCCGGCAGGAACTGGTTATCATCAAAATCCCGCCCTTTGACAGACGACTAAAAAATTGCTATAATAAAGAAATTAACAGTGCGCAAGAGCACTGGCAAATAAACGGGTGAATCCCGTTTTTTGTTTTTTAGAAATTAAAAAACATTAAACATATAAATGTGAAACAAAATATTCAAAAACGAAGTAAATATGTTTTGATGATTACAGGCATATTGGTTTTGCCTTTAATTTTTGTTTTTCCGGCACAGGCAAGCGAAATTAATGCAGGAAATGTGATTAAGTATGTGAACGAGGCACGAGAAAAAGAAAATATTCCTGATTTAAAAATCAGTTCAAGATTAACCGAGGTAGCAACTGCAAAAATAAATGATATGGTAACGCATAAATATTTTGCGCACACTTCTCCGGAAGGAATTACCCCTTGGCATTGGTTTGAAAAATCTGGCTATGCCTATAAATATGCGGGAGAAAATTTAGCAATTAATTATACTAGCGCGGAAGAAGAACAGGCGGCTTGGATGAATAGCCCAACACATCGTAAAAATATAATGAATTCTAATTATATTGAAATTGGCGTGGCGGTAGCTGTAGGGGAAATAAATGGTGCGCCTGGAATTATTGCAGTGCAAGAATTTGGGGCGCCAGCATATTCCGGAACGGCGATTGGTAAAAAAGATTTTATTTCAAATAATGATAATACTTTGCCTGATTTAATAAAATTTACTCCGGTAGTGCTTTCAACTGACAGCAGCCAAAAGATAAATTCCACACAAACCGGAGGAAAAATAACAACATCGAAAAATAATCAAATCCCATTAGTTGAAGTAAGATATTATTTATTGTTTTTGTTATTTGCCATGATAGTTTTGCCGATTTTGATTGCAAGGATAATTTATTTGGGGAATGTGTTTAGAAAAAAATATATTTTAAATGTCAAGGATGATTCTCGGGAATATTTTCATAAACTTAAAATTAAAAATTATGACAAATGCCAAATAATAAAAGTGAGAGTGTTTGATGGTGGATAACTTTCTATTTAATTTTGACAGTTTATGAAATTGCGAAGAAAGCTTTTTTTGTGTTAATTTTATGATAAAGGATGCTGTAGTTAATAATTTAAATTAATTTTTCAATCGATTGACCACTTGGTTTTTTGGTTGAAGTAAAAAATCTATGTTTAAACCTGACAAAGGGATTGGCTCAAAGCGGGAAGATGCGATTGATAGTGCTATGGAAAGGAGAGCCGAAGCACCTAAAAAAAGTTTAGAGGCAATAGGCGAGGAGCGAGCGACAGCAATTGCTGAAAAAGCTAAAAAGACTTGGGGTGGAATTAAAAAAGGTTTTTTTCGTTTGCTGGCCTCTCCGGAAGCTGTTGGCAGGGGAACAATAAAAGCCACTGGGGCGGTGGTGGAAAAAGCTGAGTTTGTAAGTGATAAAATTGTAGAAGGTCTTGAGGGCGGAATGGATATTGCTGGTCGAGGCGCAAAAGCCGTTGGGCGTGCAGGAATGGAAATGGGTGCAAAAGCGGCAAAAGGTGCTGAGTTTGCAAGTGATAAAATAGTGGAAGGCATTGAAGCAACTGGTCGAGGCGCAAAAGCCGTTGGGCGTGCAGGAATGGAGGCGGGAGCATTTGTTGCCTCTAAAACAGTTGAGGGCGCTACGACAATCAAAAAAAAGACCGGAGAGGTGATGGATGGTGCGCGTGAAAAATATGATGTGCTAAAAGAAAAAGGTGAGCAAGCATATGAAAGTTTATTAACCAGAGTTAATGCGACTAAAGGTAAATTTTTTGAGTATGTAAATAATAAAAAAATGGAAATATTAAAAGCGCAAGAAGATAAGAGGCAACGAGAAAAAGAAAAAGAAATCAAAGCGCTTGTGTCTATGCAGGATCAAATTAGAAAGAGGATAGCGGCGCTCAGCAATAGTAAAATGGAAGCAACGGCGTAATTCTTAATAAGGCATAAATAATTTATATAGTTTAAAATAAAAAACATGGATAATTCAAAAGAAGGAATAATTACATATATCAGAAATATCAATCAATTGGATGATGTTGAAAAAAATAAATTAATTAAACGTTTGGAAGTGGAAGATAGTCCTGTTGCTGTTTTGAGCGAAATTGATGGCTTGTTGCAAGAAAAAATCGATGGTGCTTTTGCAGAAGCGGGTATCGGCCTAGATGAAGATTCTCTTGAATATCAGGCTGAATATAAAAAAATGATGGATGGTCTGCAAAGAGCGGAAGATGTTTTTAATAATGAAATGAAAGAAATTGAAGAAGAATCTGAACAATTGCACAAAGAAACTTCAAACAAGATTGATGACATTAAAAAAGAAGAAATTATGGCAACACTTGGTCAAAAAAAAGAATAGATACATAATCTTTCTGTTTGCTAAAGAGGCTCGTTAAATAAGCGAAGTCTCTTTTTGTTTTTGATTAAATATTTTCCCCTTGCTCATTATTTGAATTGATTGTTACCCTATGGTTTAGTTGGATTTTTATTTTGTTTGTTGTCAAAAAAACCTAATTGTAGTATAATGCAAATAATTAAAAGATATAATATAAAAATGAAAAAATATTTCTTACTAGTCATTGTTTTATTAACTTTTCTTTTTTTTGTGAAAAATGTAACTTTGGCAGGAACTGGTGACAATGTCTCTGGCTGGATATGGGGTGGAACGGAAGATGGCATAGGAGGAAATACCGGCGTTGGATGGGTTAGTACCAACAGCACAAACACGGGTTCTCCGGTGAGCTACGGAGTAACTATTCCTGTTATCGATGGCAATTTATCTGGTTATGCTTGGAGTGAAAGTCTTGGTTGGATTAGTTTTAATCAAGCTGATCTTTCTGGTTGTCCTGATGGAAATTGTGTTGCTGCCAGATCGGGCAATAAACTTGTCGGATGGGCAAGAGTTTTAAGTATTAAAGATGCTCTTGCAATCGGAAATTCAGGAAATTGGCAAGGCTGGATTCACTTGGGCGGTAGCAATTATGGCATAACAATAAATAGTTCGAACGGAACTGTTATTACGCCGGTATTCGCTTGGTCAGATGAATTGGGCTGGTTAGATTTTAGCAGAATCATTCCTCCTTGTACTCCTTTGTGCGGAGATCCCGCTACTCATTGCATTGGAACATATGTTAGCTCGAATAATTGTGGAACTTGCACAGGAACAATGGCCTACCAATGCGTTTGCCCGACAACAACTTCCTATGTATGCAAAGACAGCGATTGTGGTAATAATTTTCCCAATATTGCTTATGATATTTGTGGAACAGGCATTGATTGCTCATCATTGAGTTGTCCCCCAACGGTTTGTAGCAATGGTTGCAACAAGGGCGTTTGGAAAGAAATTGCTCCCTAGAAAAATAAAATTATTAATTGGAATTTATTGAATAGTTGAAATTATGTTATAATAAAAAAAGCATCTTTTTAAATTTAAAATAAGTTATAAATAATTAAAAATTTAAACAAAAAAATATGACAAAAAAAGCGTTAATTATCATGATCATTCTTTTGTTTTTGTTTTTTGGAACAGGAGTGTTTGTTGGGATAAAAATAAAATCCAAATCTTCCGTTCCGGGAAACCAAGCGAATACTTATCAGGCTGGTTGGGATGCGGCTAAAAAACAATTAG
>JAJYBE010000068.1 GCA_021779205.1 bacterium | reverse complement strand
CAGCCGCTCAGCGACCGCCCGACCAATCCCGCGCGACGACCCAGTGACAATGACGGAGCGTTGTTCAGCGGCCATGGCTCAATTCCTTCCCAGCAAGCGAACGAAGCAAAACCTCAATCCGCCAACATTAGAGTTGAAATTGGCCGTGTCATCCTGTAGTGTACAGATGAATATATTTGCAGGGGCTTTGCTGGGGGGAGTTTATCTTTCCACTAATAACGGAAAAAACTGGTCACAAGTTAATAATGGATTACCAACAAATTCTTGGATTCTTTCTCTTGTCGCAAATGATACTATGATTTTTGCTGGCACTCAGGTTGGCGTCTTCCTTTCTACTAACAACGGTACAAATTGGACACAAGTAAATAACGGATTACCAAATTCTTATGTTAATTCTCTTGCCCTAAGTGGAAAAAATATATTCGCAGGAACTAGTGGTGCTGGAGTTTATCTTTCACAAAATAACGGAATAAGTTGGTTACAAGTTAATAATGGCTTACCAAATAATTCTTGGATTTTTTCTTTTGCTGTGAGTGGTACAAATATTTTTATTGGAACGTATGATGCGACAACTAATAATCATAAAGTTTATCTTTCCACTAATAATGGAGCAATGTGGTCCCAAGTTAATAATGGATTACCAACAAATATTAATGTTAATTCACTTGATATAATTGGGCCCAATATTTTTGTGGGTACTGCTGGTAATGGTGTTTGGCGGTGTCCGTTATCTGAAATAATAACCGCTATTGAAGATAAACAAAATAATTTCCCAATAAGTTTTTCCCTGCAGCAAAACTATCCCAACCCATTCAATCCAACAACAACAATAAACTACTCCGTTCCTAAAACCAGTTTTGTTACATTAAAAGTTTATGATGTTTTGGGAAAAGAAATAATGACTCTAGTCAACCATGAAACGCGTTCTGGAAATTATAGTGTTGAATTAAATGCTAGCAAACTTACAAGCGGAGTTTATTTTTACAGAATGCAAGCGGGAAGTTTTGTAGAGACGAAAAAATTAATTGTGCTAAAATAATTCCTAACCAGCTTTTCCACCCGTGTGTGAGGGACGTCTGGTAACAGGCATTCCTACCACAACGTGTGCTTAGTCGGTTTATTTTATTTTGAAATGGGATTAAATTAAAAGAAGAATAATTCATTGATGAGGTATTAGCAAATGGAAAACAAAGTATTTTATAATAAGTTCGAATCTCTCCCAATAGAAGCACAGAAACGAGTGTTGGCATTTATAGATTTCCTATAAAAAAGGTATGAATCAAAAAGTAAAAAACCTCGTGAACGGGAATCTATTATTAATAAAAAATTTGTGGAGCTTTGGGAAAATCGAGAAGATTTAAAAGACAGCTCTTTATGGATAAAAAATTTACGAAGAAAAGAGTGGGAAGAAATTGGCGAATAGGTAAGTGAAGTCAACAAAAAGAAGACAAGAACGATCAGAGAGATGAGATATGGCGGAATACGGTGAATGGAATCGCAAAGGGGCAACCCTTAGCGACGTAACAGCCAAGAAGGAATATGGAGTGAGCCAGGCCTTTATTGTGAAGGGTATCCGTGATGGCAAACTTGAGTACCGGGACGGAGTGATATGGGGCAATCCATATTTTAGGGTCTTAAGGAGTCAGCTCGAGCCGTACAACGCTGAAGAGCTTGGCGTGGATTGTTTATCGAACGGAAAGAACCAGACAGAATTGCACATGATCAAGAAAGAAATAGCCAACCTGAAAAAGAGACTGGACGAGCTTCAGGCTTGTAGGACTGAAATCGAGAATGCCACAAGGAAGTCTCCGACCGAACCAAGGGTGCAAGGCAGCGGTGCTAAAACGCGCCGCACCTGACCCGGAGCGTTTTGTGGCGAATAAATATTCTTAGAAATATAATTAACAAGTTCGGTATTGTAATGTGTGGCTGCGCCTTAGCCACAACGCCGTTAATTTTTACTTGAAAGAAACCAGTCGTAAGTTTTTTCGATGCCTTCTTTGAGTTGTGTTTGATGCTTCCATCCGAGTTTGTGGATTCTTGAAACGTCCATCAACTTACGCGGAGTGCCGTCCGGCTTGGAATTATCATATTCAATTTTTCCGTTGAAGCCCACAACGTCTGAAATTAATCCGGCTAATTCGTTTATTGACAAATCTTCACCTGTGCCAATGTTTATTTGAGAAATTCCGTTTTCATATAAATCTTTGGCTCCAACATTTTCAAGAAGATAGCGGATTGCTTCCGCTAAATCTTCAACATAAAGAAATTCTCTTTTGGGTTTACCTGTTCCCCAAAGAGTAACGGAATTATTTATATCTTTTTGATTTTTTGCTTCGTGAAATTTTCTAATTAGTGCAGGAAGGACATGAGAAGTTTCAAGATCAAAATTATCATACGGTCCAAAGAGGTTTGTCGGCATGGCTGAATAAAAATTTACGCCGTATTGGCGATAAAAACTTTCACACAATTTAATGCCTGCTATTTTTGCGATGGCATAAGGTTCATTTGTAAATTCAAGATAATCGGATAAAAGATATTCTTCCTTCAAAGGCTGTGGAGCGAGTTTTGGATAGATGCACGAGCTTCCAAGAAAAATTAATTTTTCTGTTCCGCTTTTGTAAGCTGCATTTATAATATTTGCTTCGATCATCAAATTATTATAAATAAAATCTGCACGATAAATATTATTAGCCCAAATTCCGCCTACTTTTGCAGCGGCTATTATTACACACTCAGGTTTTTCTTCTGAAAAAAACTTTTCAACTTCAAACTGTTTAATTAAATCCAATTCTGTCTTCGAACGAGTAATTAAATGGTTATAACCATTATGTTCAAGATTTCTTTTTATTGCCGAACCAACCATTCCACGATGACCGGCAAGGAATATTTTCTTATGAATAAATTTTTCTGTTGATTTCACTAACATTCCCGAATAATGTTAAAATTGATTTTGAGTAAATTCTTTGGTCGTTTTTACAACAAACTCTATCTGATTTTTAGACAGTTCAGGATAGATTGGCAGCGCAATTGAAGTATCGGCTGACATTTCTGACAGTGGAAAATCGCCTCGCTTATATCCTAAATTTGCAAAACATTCCTGCATATGAAAAGGAACAGGATAATAAATTTCTGTACTGATTTCATTCTTCGCTAAAAATTGACGCAGTTCATCACGTTTTTCAACCCGTATAATATATTGATTGTATATATGGAAATTTTTTATTGTGTCTGATTTATAAATTGCCTTCGGTAAAAGAACTTTATTCTTTTCATTGAAATAAATCTTTCCCGTTTCTTCAGCCAATCCGGCGGCGATGAATGACTTATTGTAATCTTCTGCGTTTTCTCTTCTTTTTTGCGACCAGCCATCAAGAAACGGAAGTTTAACTTTAAGAATTGCGGCTTGAATTGCATCTAATCTAAAATTTCCTCCGATAATTTTATGATAATATTTAGGCTCCCCGCCGTGAACGCGTAAAATTTTTAATCTTTCAGCAAGTATGTCATCATTTGAAATAACCAATCCGCCGTCGCCGTATCCACCTAAATTTTTACTTGGAAAAAATGAAAAACAACCAATGTCGCCGATAGTTCCTACATGTCTTCCGTCTTTATATTGAACACCGATAGCTTGTGCGCCATCTTCAATAACTTTTAATCCGTTCTTTTTTGCAATTTTAATTATCTCATCCATCTCGCAACTTTGTCCATAAAGATGGACAGGGATAACAGCCTTTGTCTTAACAGTTATTTTCTTTTCA
>JAJYBE010000020.1 GCA_021779205.1 bacterium | reverse complement strand
GAAAAATAGGTAAAATAAAAAAAACAAAAACGCTAAAAAGCCAATGATGCCGCTACCAAGCCAGATTTCTAGAAAAATATTGCTGGAATTAAGCGCTGTTCCTTGCCCATCCACGCCCAAAAGAACCGGTATTTTTTCAAAACCAATGCCTAAAAATGGGTGGAGCTTGATTTGATCCATGGCTTTTTTATAGATTTCACTGCGCACATTTATATTAGGATCAGAACGATAAATTTCTGCAACAAATCTGTTTTGCGCTTTTTCATTGCTAATTTCTTCTAAATTTATCTGTCGGCAAGCAAAAGCATCCAACTCTTTCAAGTCAGCTATTTTTTCAGGCAATACTATTGTTTTTTGACAACTCACGGTAATTTTTTGCAAACCGGTTCCGGTGCTAGCCACTCGATTGAATAATTGAAAATTAGTTAAATGAAAAAGATGCACGCTACCAAGACTAAGCAAAAAAACGACTATTATACTCACACTTATTTTCAAAACAAGTATTCCTTGCCATTTTTTAAAATCAAAACTGAAATCGGTAAAAACACAAAAGAAATAAAAAATTGTTGCGCCAATCGCTCCCAACCACGCACTGCGCGAAACAGTAATTAATAACAGTGCAAAAATTAAAAACAGAAAAATATGCGCTAAAATATTTTTTTTTCTGCTATTTTTTAATTCTTTTTTTGCCAAATAATAAATAAATGCATAAACACTCGCCAATAAAAATAATAAATACATGCCCAGCCACTCCGCTTCAAAAAAAGTGCTATTCGGTCTGCCAGTCATCGTTTCAAAGGAATTTAAACCGCGCATAAAAAGAATGTTTTGCCAAAAACCATAGAAAATAACTATTAAAGATGACCCAAAAATAAATGGGACTATTTTTTTCAAATCATAAAAATCCTGAATGTATATTCTGGTTAATAAATATAAAAAACAAAAAGAAAGCAAGATCATAATCATTTTTAATCCACCCGATTTATTGGTCGATAACGCCAAATGAAAAAAAGCGCCAAGAGGAATTAAAAAAGGTAAAAAATCCTGCCATACGAATTTTGGCAATTTTAAATTTATCTTATGCGAAAAAAAACGGATAGTTAAAGCCAAAATAAGCAAACTGCCAAAAAATTGATATGGGCGAACGACTATTCCAAGATTCTCCGGAGCCAAATTAATATTTTCCAAAGAAACCGCTCCCATAAAAAATAAAAATGACCAACCGGGACGATATAACGCAAAAATTAAAAATAACCCGACAAAAAAAATGAAATCGCTAAAACGCAAAGGAAGCATTTTCAAATTGCTCGCCAAAACAAAAAATAAAACCGCTAAAAAATTTAAAGTAATCAGATAATATTCCGCCTTTCCAAGATTATCCAAAAAATTTAATAAATATTTTCTCATAGATCGTTTTCAATTATGTGATAAAATTTTTCCACAAATTTATCCCAAGAAAAAAAACCGGAACGCACAAAACCGCGTTCGGAAAGAGTCTTACGCATCTTTTCACTTTTCAAAATTTTTCCCATTGTGCGAGCTATTTCATTTATATCATAAGAATTGCAATAAAGCACACTGTCCGATCCAACTTCGGGAAAAGAAGAATTTTTAGCACAAATCACCGGCGTACCCTGAGTCATGCTCTCCAAAACCGGCATTCCAAAACCCTCATAATGAGAAGGATAAATAAAAAACAAAGCGTTTTTAAATAAAGCGGGAAGATCTGCCTGGGGCACTTTTTTAAGAAATTTAACTTGTTTTTCCAAATCCAATTCACATACCAACCTTTCCGCATCAATGGCAAGCGATAAATTTGGCAAAAGCTCTCCATAAATCACCAATTTTGGCATAACTTTTATAAATTGCTCATTTTTATTTTTTTCTAAGAGTATTTTATAAGCGCGTAAAACACCATCAATATTTTTTCTTTTTTCCATTCCCCCGCCGGCAAAAATATAACCGGGATTTATTTCGTATTTTTTTAGAATATTTTTACTTTTTTCCTTGGAATTTTTTTGATGAAAGCTATCATCAACACTGATATAATTGAAAAAAATCTTTTTTGCCGAAATTCCCAGTTTTTGAATTAAATCTTTTCTGGTATATCGAGAAACAGTCATAACTAATTCGGCCTTTTTAATAGCTTTTTCAGTTAATTTTTGATAATATTTTTTTCGCGCATTATCCAAATATTCAGGAAAAATACCGGGAATAATATCATGTACCAACATTAAGTGTTTTATGTTTTTTTGCAAGATAGTCGGACATTGATAGAGGCTGAAAAAAACATCGCAATGATCTTTTTTAATTTTTTTTGGCAAAAGATATTTTTCCCACCAAATCTTACGAATTAAATCGTCACGCTTGTATATAGGTAAGAATATTTTTTTTTGAAAATTTTCCGGCAATTTCAAGTCCGCCAAAAAATCTTCTTCCAAATAAAAAATAAATTCATGTTTATTTTTTATTTTTTTGTTTTTTACTTCTTCGCTAATAAGCTTTCGAACAAAACTAATCGTTACTTGTCCAATGCCGGAATTTGCTTTTCGTGAAAAAGTAGCGTTGATTCCTATTTTCATAATTGCAGTTTAACATTTTTTAAAGATTGGAGCAAAACAAATATTGAAATCCCGCGCTTTACGAAAGGTCAACTTTGCGCTATGCTATATATGGTTATTGATAAGCTCCAAATAAAGTAAAAAAATGTTTTCACTTATAAAATTAATCATTTGGATTTGCGGAGTTGCTGTTGTCGCCTATTTTATACTTGGTTATTTTGGCTATGAAATAAATAGAGATTATTTCAATACCAGCAAAATTGAATGTCAAAAAAAACTTGATGAATGTAAAAATAACATCATCCATAATGGCATTGACAATGCCAAGTGTAATTTTAATTGCGCTGACCCAAAACTAATCATTAAGAAAAAATAAAATCCATGAAATTAATTGTCAACATTCCCGCATATAATGAAGAAGCAAAAATCAAAGAAACTATTACAAAAATTAAAGCTAGTTTTTTAAACGACTTTTATATTAAAGAAGGGGGTAAAAAAATAACAAAAAAACTAATTCAAGTAGTCGATGACGGATCAAGCGATAATACCGCTAAATTCGCCAACGAAGCCGGAGCGGATTTGTTAATTTCCTACAAACCCAATCGTCGGCTTGCCTATTCCTTTAAGCGTGCCATAGAAAGTTCACTGGAAAATGGCGCCGATTTTATGGTCAATATTGATGCAGATGGACAATTTAATCCGGATGACATTCCCAAATTGCTTACTCCCATTCTTACCGGAGAATGCGATATTGTAATTGCCAACCGCTTTGGCAAACATGAGGCAAAAAATATGCCAAAAATAAAATATTATCTTAATCGTTTTGCAGCCAAGCTGATTGGATTTTTTTTGAACTATCCGATTGATGATTTAACTTGCGGTTTTCGCGCTCATAGCCGTGAAGCAATGTTTCGATTAAATGTTACTAATGTCAATTTCACTTATACGCAAGAAACAATCATTGACGCAATTGGTAAAAATTTAAAATTAAAATGGATACCAGTTAAAGTGCTTTATTTTAACAACAGAGAAAGCCGCATTGTAAAATCAATTTGGAAATTCGTTGGAAATTCCGCAAAAATAATCCTCAAAGCCGTTCGCGATGTTCGACCGATGAAATTCTTCGGCGTGCCGGGATTATTTTCGGTTTTTCTTTCCATTTTAATTTTTTTGATTTTTCTTTTTCATTATTTGGAAACATTTCAAATCACGGTTTATCGCAACTACTTATTTCTTTCCGCCGGACTGCTTTTTATCGGCTCGCAACTGCTGATTTTTGCTTTAATCGCCGATATGATCAAAACCAATCGCAACTTAAATGAAGAAGAAATGTACCTCATAAAAAAAGAACGCTATAAAAAATAGTTAATTTTAATTTATGGATATTTCTGAAAATCCGCGCCTATTATTTATTTCTCGTGCTTATCCGCCAATAATAGGCGGATTGGAAAACCAAAATTATGAACTTTCCATTTGGTTGCCAAAAATCACCGAAACAAAAATAATTGTCAATAGAAAAGGCAAAAAATATTTACCGTTTTTTCTTCCTTACGCCACAATCAAAACACTTTTTATGCCAAAAAAATACGATGCGTTGCTTTTGGGGGATGGCGTTTTGGGAATTATCGGCTGGATAGTGAAAATATTTCATAAAAAACCGGTTATTTGCGTTGTCCACGGGCTGGATTTAACTTATAAAAATTTTTTCTATCAAAAATTTTGGCTCGGCTTCTTTCTGAAAAAAATGGATAAGCTAATCGCTGTCGGCAATGAAACTGTTTCTGCCGGCACAAAAAGAGGTCTTGACGCAAAAAAATTCGTATTCATCCCCAATGGAGTGGATATAGAAAAATTTATCAAAAAATATTCAAGAAAAGATTTAGAAAAAATACTTAATGAAAAATTAGTGGGGAAAAAAATAATTCTCACTACCGGAAGACTTGTCGCGCACAAAGGCGTTGACTGGTTTTGTGAAAATGTTGTGCCAAGCCTAAATGACGATATTTTATATTTAATCGCCGGAGATGGAGAAAAAAGAAAGGAAATCGAAAAAATTATTGCAAAAAAAAACATAGCTCAAAAAGTCAGGCTTCTTGGACGCGTAAGCGAGAAGGAACTTAAAATTCTATATAATACGGCTGATTTATATGTCAAACCTAACGTTAAAGTTACCGGAACAATGGAAGGCTTTGGCATAGTTGTGATTGAAGCCGCTTCTTGCAATCTAACTGTTATTGCCTCGGATCTGGAAGGCTTGAAAGATGCAATTAAAGATGGCAAAAACGGCTTTCTTGTCGAATCAAGAAACAGCACCGCTTGGATAGAAAAAATCAACTTGCTTTTAAGCGATAATAATTTTAGAATTGAATTTGGAAAAAAAGCCTGTGAATTTGTTCGTGATAATTTCGCTTGGGAAAAAATTTCCCAAAAATACATTGAAGAAATTAAAAAAACTCTATGTTAAATCTCATCCAATCGCAATTATTATTTTATTTAGCCATAGTTTTGGTATTTTTTATTCCCGGCTATTCATTGCTTTTTGCCACGTTTGGAAGAAAATGGCCATTTTCAAAATTGGAAGCTTTTTTTATTTCTTTCGGTTCCGGCCTTATTTTAACCACCTTTATCATGCTTCTAATCGGCAGGATAGCTGTTCCCATAAATGGCCTTAACGTTGTTATTTCAATTATGCTATTCGCTTTTATTTGTGGAGGAATTTTCTTTTTTCGGCAACATAAAAAAATCATTTCAAACGAAAAAATACTTGTTTTTCCTGAATTTTCCAAAATGCAATTTATTGCAATTATTTTACTTTTAATTCTAACTTTTTTTATCAAAACTATTTATCTGAAAGACACTATTTTGCCTTCGACAACAGATCTTGGACATCATATGTATTGGGCAAAAACTGTCGCAATAACCGGAAAAATTCCTGTTTACGCCAAAAATGATATCGATATAAAAACAAATGCCATTACCGCGCCGACACCGATTGCCGATTTTATTATCGGAGAACATTTGATTTTTTCAGCTGTTAATTTAATTTCAAAAATTGATTTTATTTCTTATTTTCCCGCGCTTATTCTTCTTTTGATTCATATGATGGGAATTTTAACATTATTTTTTCTTACAAGATTAATTTTTAAAGAATATTCTCAAGCCAATAGCATTGCCATTGCCACTTTGTTTTTTATCGGTCCGCTATATGCACTAGCTTCTCCGCAAGCAAAATTCGTCAGTGGCGGAGTAATTGGAAATACTATCGGTAATTTTTTCATACCGCTTACTATCTATTTTTTTCTGCGCGCCTTAACAGAAAAAAGTTCGACAATGCTGGCTTTTGCGCTATTTGTTTCACTTGGTATGATCTATACGCATCATCTTAGTACTTTTGTTTTTATTTTTATATTTTTCTTTTCCGTTTTATTTTTCCTACTTTTTAATTTCAAAGAGATTGGAACGCACCTGAATAGTTGGGTAAAAATGTTTCTAAAACCGGCTCCGCTAGCAATTGCGCTTTTGGGCATAGTTTTTGTTTTTTTTATTTATATGCCGACATATCTTAATACAAAAGCCATTGGAACAGCTGTTGGAACGCCATCAAAATCAACCAGAGTGGGAGTCAGTTTGACAGATCTTTCCAATGCCATCACGGGAAAAATTAGAATGGCCTTCAGTCTTTTCGGTTTGGCAATTTTAATCGCCTCTCGCAACCGTAAAAAATATTACAACATTTTTATTATAAGTTGGGCAATCGCAGTATTGATGATTTCCATTGAACCGGGATTGTTTTATGTCAACATTCCGTCTAATCGCATTTCCGATTACATCATATTCCCATTTTCCATACTGAGCGGCTTCTCTTTTGTGTATCTCTTTGAACTGCTAAAAGATTCTAAAAATAAAAAACAATTACTCAAACCAAACTTTGTTTTAATTACTTTTCTGCTCCTTTTTACCTTTTCCAGCATGAATGGCCTGCATCAAAACTCCTCAACACTCAACACCAATAAAAATATTATGTCCGTTCTTGAGACCTATCATGTTTCAAGCTTTTTAGCGCAAAAAACCGCCATTAACGATATTATTTTAAAAGATCATAATTATATTGCCGCTGATTCATGGATAAAACTTTATTTTATGCACGGCTATACTTATCCTCTCTCTCGTGGCTATTTTAAGCGCTATGACGATACGACAAAAGCCCGTGAACAGTGCACCAATCTTATGATTTCCGTTCCCAATACGACAGAAGCAAAAAAATGTTTCACGGGAACAAAAACAGATTTTTTAATAGTAAACCCGAAATTTGATTCAGCGCAGTTTCTTAAATCAAAAGATTTTTGGCAAATTTATGCGGCCAATGATATTGCTGTTTTTTATAAAAATAATTGATCTAAATTTATGCAAAATAAAATTATTATTGCCACATTTATTTTACTTTCCGTTCTTAGTTTTTCTTTCCTTGCTTATACTGAGGAAAAAAATAAAAATATCAACGCGCAAAACATCTGGTTTCTCTATTTCAATAGCCCCAAAGATCAATCTTTGAATTTTAGTATTGAAAACCATACGGATAATACAAAATTCCACTGGGAAATCCTGGCAGATAAAAATAAAACTCGAGAAGGAACATTGACTGTAAAAAAAGGCGCTATTGAAAAAATAAATCCGCTAGGAATTTCCGATACTGCAAACAAAAAAATGCTTGTTCGCGTAACAGCCGGAGACAATTCCGTAAAAGAAATTTATAAAAAATTTTAAATGTATCTATGAAAAAAATTTTGCTCGTTACTCGACCAATCGCTCCGCCATGGGACGAGGCTTCGAAAAATTTTGCTTATTATCTGGCAAAAAATCTAAATCTATCCAATCAATTCGAACTGCATCTTATGACACGAGGAATCCTTCCCGAGCTTCCAAAACAAATCATTCAAGAGTCCATTTATACTGCTTCTCAAAATGATTTTGCTTTTTCCCAGAAAATACGCGCACTACTGTTTCAAATTAAACATAAAAAGGCCTTTGACATCGCGCATTATTTTTTTACTCCGACCAAGCTCAATACTTTTTTTATTAAAAACTTCATTAAAAATTCTAAAACGAAATCGATTCAAACCATAGCGACATTGCGGGAGGATCTTTTTTCCGACGAAGAAATAAAAAAATTAATGTTTTCCGATTTAATTGTTACCTATTCAGATTATGCCCGACACAAACTCGACATGATGGGAATTCAAAATGTAACTAGAATTTATCCCGGAATAGATTTGGATAAATATAAAAAACAAGAGAATGCCACCGCATTACGAAAAAATTACAATTTTTCCCCTAATGATTTCGTGCTTAATTTTACCGGAGAATACACCCGACTTGGCGCAATTGATAATGTTATTGAGAGTTTTATCGCACTTGCCAAAAAACATTCCGATATCAAGCTTTCTCTGGCTGTACGAGTAAAAAATGAAAGGGATGCGCAAAAGAAAGAACTGGTTGTTTCTCAATTAAAAAAAAATGGCCTATTTAATAGAGTTTCTTTCCATGATAACGGAAAATTTCAGATGTCCGATATTTATAATCTTTGTGATATCAGTCTTTTTCCCGTCCAGAATATGTATGGAAAATTTGATGTTCCTCTGGCGGCAATTGAAGCAATGGCCTGCGAAAAACCACTCATCCTTTCTGATTTGCCGATTTTAAAAGAATTCACAAATAAAAAAAATTCGCTTATCATAAAAAGAGATTCCGTTTCAGAGCTTTCTTCGGCTATCCTCGAACTCTATGCCAATAAACAGAAAAGGAAAGAAATTGGCATCGAAGGAAGGAAATTTTGCTTAGAACACTTTGATATAAAAAAAGTTGCCGAAAAATATGAAAAAATTTATAACCAATCTTAATCATAAAAAAATTATGCCTTATCAAATCAATACACTCTCCGCTCACAAAAAAAAATTCCAAACCAACGCAATGCAAGTTCCGGCCGTTTTGCACGTATCGGATGATTTAATGCCCAATGATACGACGCTTGAAGAAATTGAGAAAACTGCTTCATCCGGCTATCTATTCCATCATTTTAGCGCACTTTCCGATGTTCACAGTAAAAAAGGCAGGAAAAATCCAGCTGGCACGGTTATCGCCACAGAAAATTTTTTCTTACCGCAAATTAACGATACGGCACCCAATTGTGGAATGCGTTTTTTAAAGTCAAATCTGACTGATGCTGATCTTGCGCCAGAGAATATCGATAAATTATTCAATGCGCTAATAAAACAAATTCCCACCAAAACCTATGTTGGGACGAAAATCCCCCAATCTTTAGTTATGGATATTTGTCGAAAAGGCATAGAGCCGGTAATGCAATATTTTAATACAAAAACAAAAAATGAACTAGAAAACACTTTCAAATCAGGAAACTTTTCTGAAAATGTTTCAGAAAAAGATATTCTTGATTCCATCCCAAAACTTTTTTTACATATTGGAAAATACCGTTTGGGAATTTTAGGCGCAGCGGGAAATCATTTTTTAGATTTAATGAAAATAACCGAATTGAAAGATCCCGCTATAGCAAAAAAGTTTGGAATTTATGTTGGTCAATATATTTTTCTTATGCACACCGGATCCGGTCTTTTTGGTCAATATGCTTCCTACTTTTACACACCCAAAAAGAAAGAACACCTGAGTCAACAAATTATCCTAAAACTAGGAAAACTAGCTTTCAAATCAAGCCAGTCCGCAACGCATCAAGCATTGGAAAAAAAAATTAACGACTACAAAAACAAATCGGAATATATCGCCTATGACCAAAACAGTCCGGAAGGGAAACTATTCATTACCGCCCATCGAGCCGCCGCTAACCATGGATTTGCCAACAGAACGATTTTAACAAATAATCTTTATGCGACAATAGAAAAAACACTAAGCAAAGATCCCCAGCTAGATTTACTTTATGATATGCCGCATGTTTTTATCGATCAAGAGGAACATTTTGGAAAAAAAGTCTGGGTACACAGAAATAACGCATCCCGCGCTTTCGGTCCTCAAAAAATGGACGGCCATCCGATTTTTTCTCAAACGGGAGAACCGGCTTTTATTCCGTCTTCAATGAGTACTCCTGCTTATTTGGCGGTTGGCACAGATAATAACGAATCGACTTTTTTTTCTTCCGCTCATGGAACAGGCAGAAAAAAAATTCCTTCCGAAGATAAAGCGACAACAAAAGAAGCACTTTTTCAAAAAATGAAAGCTAAAAATGTCAAACTTTATAATGCCAAATCAAGTGGAGTAATAATGCAAGATAGCGCCTATTACAAAGATATTGATGAAGTTATTGCGGGAATGGAAGACAATAAAATCATAAAGGTTGTGGCGAAAATGGAGCCACTGGCCGTTTTAATGTATTAGTGAAATTTATTCTTTTTGGCTAAGCATCACAAAAAAAACATATTTTCCTTTAGAATAGCTATATTTATCCGTATGCATTCCCGGACATTTATCGCGATATTGATTGCGCAACCACTGATCTGACTCCTGAAAAATAATTTGTGCATCATCACAATTAATATTATTTACACCATCAAGCGGATGATAAAATAAATACTTTTTTATCTTCGGATAAGCAATAAATTCAACCGTTTTGAGACTGGATGTTTTCCTGTCAGCATAAATAGCCGTATTGTATGCCGTAATGACATAATTATTTTTATGAACATCCATTTTCTGAATCAAAAGACCCATTAAATAAAGCTTTCTTTCAAACCCACTGGCTGTTCGCAAATCGTTTGCCCAAAGATCAAAATAAACATATACTTGAAAAATACCACTGGCGATGATTACCATTGTCAAGCCCAGAACAAAAGTCAATGTCAAATTTGTTCCTGTTTTTCGCAAGGAAATATCTGATGAATCGCGCATTTTGCGATAAATTTTCAAAATATACTCCATTGGCAAAATGCATAAAATGAAAACGCCCGGAATCATTCCGATAATACGCAAAGAATGCGGAATGCCTTCAATGCTAAGCGCTCCGGGAATTAACATCACCCAAAAAATACTTTGCGCAATAACTGAAGGGTAAAACAATCCTGATGGCTTAAAAACACTTTCAATATTTATTTTTTTGAATTTTATTTTTTTTATAACATTCTCAACGATTTCTTTTGTCGCAATAATAAAACCTAATGCCAAAAAAGCCATCCAGCCAGTTGGAATTAACGGTTGATTATCGTAGTTATGGCGCGGATTCGGATCTCCATCAACAAAAAAAGCGCGCAAATGATAACTAAGACTCTTTAAAAAAGCATTAATGGGGGAAATTTTAGCGGAATTAAATATTGATACAGCATCAGCGCGAGACCAAAAATCATTACTGTGAAAATAAAAATAAATTAAAATTGGTAACGCGCAAAGAATTGATGCCGCAATAAAAAAAATCACAACTAACCAATTTTTTTTCAGCCAATCTTTTTCAAACGATGCATACGCCAAACCAAATAAAATAAAAATTAAAGGCGCCACGCGAAAAGCGATATAGGTATAGATTCCAAAACCCAAACAAGCTCCAGCAATAACAAAAAACAAATAGCCCTTCCGTTTATTTTTGCAATGCAGTGCTTTTAATAAAAAATAAAGTGACCAAACAATGACCATCGGCACCATAATTGCTCGAAAAGCTGTGCGTGAAAAATCCAAATGCCAAAATGAAAAACTAAGCATAAACACGCCAAGCAAAACAGATAACTTGGATAATCTCAATTCTCGCAAGAGAAAATAAAAACCAATCAAAGTTAAAGATCCCCACATTGCATTAGCTATGCGCAAAGAATAATTACTAACTCCAAATAATTTAATAAAAATCGCAATTACATCCATATGCAAACCCTCGCGCCCGGTATTTTCTTGATAAAATAATTTATAATCACCAGTTTCATTTGCTAAAATAGCATTAATTCCATTATAAGCCTCATCGTACTGAATGCCGGGAGGAATTGAACCAAGTTTCCAAAAACGCAAAAAAATTCCCATGGTGAGAATTAAAATAACCAATGAATAAAATATTTTACTTTTTTTTATTGACATTGAAAAAAAATTATTGAATAATTTTTCCGCCTCGACCAATTTGATCGATTTTAACCGACAACAATCTTGAAACTCCATCCTCACCCATTGTTACGCCATATAAAGCGGATGCTTGACGCATCGTTTCACGATTATGCGTGATCGCGATAAACTGCGTGTGCGAAGAAAGATCGCGAATTATTCCACTAAATCGTTTTGAATTTGCTTCATCCAATGCCGCCTCAACCTCATCTAAAATAGAAAATGGTGGCGGATTATGAGCGATTATTGCAAAAAGTAGAGCTAATGATGTCAGTGATCGCTCTCCTCCGGAAAGCACCGAGAGATTATTAATTCTTTTTCCTGCCGGGCAAGCGAAAATATCAATACCGGTTTCACCCTTTTCTTCCTTCGTTTCTTCCTGCTCTTGGTTATTATTTTCATTATTTATTTCTTCGCTTTTATCTTCAGCCATCGCTTCTTTGATTTTTTTCGAGCGAACATTGACCTTGGTTAAACGTGCATCTCCTCCACCAAAAATTATGTGAAAATATTTAGAAAATTCTTTATTTATTTCATCAAATGTTGCATGAAATTTTTCTTCCACTCGCTCTTCCATTTCCCTGACAACCTCTTTCAGCGATTCCATGGCATTTTCCAAATCCAAAGATTCTTTACTTAAAAATTCAAATCGCTTATTAGTTTCTTCGTATTCCGCTACTACCAACGGATCAATTCCTCCGATTTGTTCCATTTGAAATTTTAATTTGGAAATTTCTCGTTCCAAATTAAAATGATCAACATTCATATCAACTTCTTCGCGTAAACAATCAACATTGATTTTCAGTTCTTCCAAAATTTTCGCCCTCAAATCTTCTTCACGCACTTCAACTTTTGCCAATGAAACCTTAAATTCATTATATCTATCTTTTAATTTACTTAATAAATCTTGCTTTAGGCGCAATTCCTTTTCCAGCTGAAAAAAATGTTGCCGACGATCACGATCCTCCTTTGCTTCAATTTGCATATTATCAAAAATTTTCTGCAATTCCTTTTCCAGCTCATATTTTTTTTGACGCATTCTCTCTATCTTTGCTTGAAATTCCAAGACAACCGGCAAGTCAACTTTAGATAATTCAATTTCTTTTGGCTTGATTTCCAGATTTTTTTCTTCTTTTTTTCCCTTATCAATGTCGATTCTCAATTCATCAAGTCTTTTTCCAATCAACACGGCTAACTCTTTTATTTTTTTCAAATCATCCAAATTTTCCGCCCTACCTACTTTTTCAATAAGAATTTCTTGATCAATTCTGATTTTTTTTAAATTATCCTTAATATAAGCCAAATTTACTGGCTGACTTTTAATTTTTATTTCTTCAATAATTTGGATACTTTTTTGTTTTTCTTTTTCAATTTCAATGCGACCCGATAAAATTAACATCTCTCGCTCTAATTCATTTAACTCATTTCTTTTTTCTTGTTGTTTTTTGCCCAGCTCAACTATTTTTTCATTGTTTCTTTCTTCTTTTGGCTGACTATTTGCTTCATCTGCCAACCTATCCGTTTCGCGTTGGGCATTCATCATTTTTACACCTAATGCGTTTTTTTCTTCGCTTAAGCTGATTTTTTCTTGCGTAAATTTATTCCAAAGATAAGAATAAAGCGTAATCTGTTTTTCCTTCAGATTTTTTGCAACCACTTCACTCTGCGCCGCTCTTTCCGCTTGACGCTTTAGAAATCTAAGATTGGGACGAATTTCTTCTATCAGTTCACTGACACGCGCTAAATTTTCTCTGGTTGCTTCCAATTTGCGCAAGGCTCTTTCTTTTTTAATTTGATATTGCTTGACCCCTGCCGCTTCCTCAATCACAAATCTACGCTCCAGCGGAGTAGCGCTTAAGATCGCATCCGCCATTCCTTGATTGATAATAGCATGGCTTTCCTTTCCTATGCCGGCTTTCGCTAGAATATCCACCACATCTTGCAATCTTACTCGCGAACCATTTATTAAATATTCGCTTTCTCCGCTACGAAAAATTTTGCGAGTAATTACAACTTCTTCAAATTCCAACGGAATTATTTTTTTGCTATTATCAAAATAGAGAGATACTTGCGCCCCTCCCAATCTTGCTTTCTTGCCTGAACCGGAAAAAATAATATCTTCTGCTTTTTTGCCTCGCAAATTTTTCATTGATTGCTCACCAATTACCCAACGCATCGCATCGGCAATATTTGACTTTCCACTTCCGTTAGGACCGACAATCGCAGTTATCCCCCTAATTCCATCTTCATTATTGGACATAGAAAAATCCAACACCGTTTTTGTTGCAAAAGACTTAAATCCATTTATTTCCAATTTTTTGAGAAGCATTTTTTATTTTTAAACAAAATAGTCTGATTTTCTACCAGCCCTTGCTTTCAATTGCTTTTTCAGCTGCGCTTCTTTGCGCCTCTTGCTTGGAAAGACCCTCCCCCTTAGCAACCATTTCATCACCCAAAAAAGCTCCCATCACAAATCTCTTATCATGATCCGGGCCACTTTCTTCCAGTACTCGATATGCCGGAGTTATGCCGACTCTTTCTTGCGCTTCTTCTTGAAAGTGACTCTTTGGATCCAGATAAAGTTTTTTTTCTATAATATCAGGCAAACGAGTAATCACTTTTTTAAAAATAAACTCTTTGCAAGCAATATAACCGTTTTCTTTTTGATCCAAATAAATTGCTCCGACAATCGCTTCAAATGCATTAGCAAGCAAATATTGCCTCGCTCTTCCAACATCTTTAGCTTCTCCCTTACTCATCATAAGATAATCTTCCACCCCTAATTCTTTAGATATTTTAGCTAACATTTCACCGCAAACTAACGCTGCTCGCCAATTTGTCATTTCCCCTTCCGGATTGGAATAATTTTTATATAAATACTCCGTTACAACTAATTCCAAAACAGCATCACCTAAAAATTCTAAACGTTCATTATGCTCCAGCTTATATTCTCGATGTTCATTCAGATATGATCGGTGCGTCAATGCTTGCCTCAACAAATCCAAATCATCAAACTCCACGCCTATTCTATCCATCAATTCTTCAATCATAAAAACACAAAATTTACAATTCGCAATCACGAATAATCGAAACTGGGAATTGAAAAATTAATAAGTTAATAAATTATTTTTTGTTCTTCTTGTCTTTTTTTTCGTCATCTTTCATTGGCTCGCCCAATTCACGATAAATTGTGCCTAAAACTCCGTTAACAAAACGACCGGAAGACTCTCCTCCAAAGGATTTTGCCAATTCAATCGCCTCATTGATTGCTACTTTTGGAGGAACTTCCTCATAATTGCCAAATAACAACTCACAAATTCCCAAACGCAAAATATTGCGATCGACAATCGTTACTTGCTCCAATGGCCACTCTGGCGCACATTTTTCTATTAGCGGATCGATTTTATCCCGATTTTTAATTGTTATATTGACAAGATTACTCACAAAAGAAGTATTATCCATGCCTGGAGCAAATTCAAAAATATTTCTCCGCACAATGTCAGCAAGCATCGCATCATTTTTTCCCTTAAAATCCCACTCATACAATGATTGCATTGCGACCGATCTTGACAAATGTCGATTAGACATAATTAAAAAAATTATTTATTTTTAGCTTTTTTAGTTATTTTTTTCGCAGTATCAATCACTTCTTTACCTTTATATTTTCCACAGTTAACGCAAACGGTATGTGGTTCGATTTGTGCTTTGCAAACAGAACATTCGACCAAATTCTTTGGCTTTAATTTATAAAAAACTCGAGCCCTGTCTCTTCTTGCCTTAGTATGGCGCTTTCTTGCTACTGGCATAATTTAAAAAATAAATAGTTAACTGCTATATAATATATCACCGATTTTGTTTTTTGGCAAATAAAAAACCACCTTGTATGTTTCAAGGTGGCAAATTGATTGGGTTAATATTGAATGAACTGAATTTTTGTTGGACTATCTATTAAACGAGCAAAAATTCTTTCCACTCTAACATCCCGATATTGTTCAAGCAATTTTTCTTCAAAATAACACATCTGATCATAATGATATGATTCTTCTGTGAAAGCATCCAGAAAAGCTATCGATCCGCCATAAGCGCCACAATCCATATGATGAATGACAATAAATCTTCGGCAATTATGTTTTTCATAGGCCACTTTAACGGCTTTCCATGCAACTTTTGCATTTTCAAGAAAACTCTTTGTCGCCCCCGGAATTCAGATCGGAA
>JAJYBE010000067.1 GCA_021779205.1 bacterium | reverse complement strand
TCCGATCTAATCCAAACAGGAAAGCTGGTTAACAATTCTTCAAAACGAAATTGACCCATTGGTCCGTGGGAACGGATCACAAAACGCATCAAGCTGACAATAAAAACAGCTGTCAATCCGGATGCCACAAGTCCCAAAAAAATAAAAATCGATCCAAAAATAAAATAAATTTTGGGGCGCATTTTGATTTGTCCTTTATGTATTTTTTCCAATACGACACTGGAAATATCTATTGTTTCTTTTGGCATATTTTTTTCATTAATAATTTTGCGCGATTAATTCTTGTGGCTACCGTTCCTTGCGGCAATCTTAAGATATCACCAATTTCTTCATAAGGTTTCTCTTCAATATAATACAACGCCAACGGTTCGGAATATCGCACAGGAAGTTTGGACAAGCATTTTTCAATCACTTGAGCAATTTCTTTTTGGGAAAAATCTTTTTCCAAGTCTTCCGCGCTTTCAAAATCAAAATTGGAAAGCATCGGCAATTCTTTTTGATATTTTTTTAAAACATTCAGCGCTTCATTGTGCGCGATACGATAAATCCAACTGGAAAACTTTTTTTTCAAATTAAATCCATTAAGATTGACAAAGGCTTTGATAAAAGTTTCCTGCACAATGTCTTTGGCGCGAGATTCGTCCTTAATCAAATTGTTGGAATAACGCAAAAGCTTGGCTTGATAACGCTCCATCAAATAACCAAATAATTCTTGATTATCCGACCGAACTTTTCCTGCAAGCTCTTCATCGGTTATTTTTTCAAAAACACTTCTTTCCTCTTCTTTTTTTTCCATAATATGATTATTATAGCCTAGAAAAAACCAAGCTCCAAAATTGAAGCTTGGCATTTCATTGAATCTTTTTAGCGGTTCAGACAAGTCACCACTCCTCTTCCCCGACCAAAATTACCACCACTTCCCAATCCAAGCTCAGCGCGAATTTTTTGCGCTTCAGCCGTTTTTCCTTCCAGGGCCAATTGTTGAGCTTGGGCAAATTTGGAAAAATTATCTTTATTGATAATTTGCGTTATGCGACCGCGTCCTTGCATAAGATTTTTCCAAGCATCATAATCGTTATTTTGAAAAGCTTTCAGCATTGCATCATGCCGCTCAACAGAATAATTCGGTCCTTTAGTATTTGGATTTCCTTGATATGCCTGAGATACGCCTGCTAAAGCTAGCGCGCCACCGGAAATAATTGTTAAGATCCCCAAAGTTAAAATTGTTTTTTTCTTCATATTGTTCATGTATTTTTTATTAAACCAATTAAATTTATCGACCCTTCTAACTTTAATACAATTCAAAGCTCATTTTTCTTTCATACATAAAAAAATTATAAATTTTGCCCTATTTTTAAAGTTTTGTTAATATGAAATCATTAATTTTATGTAGTTTTAATCATCAAAAAATATGCCGAACAAATTTCAAGCCAAAGTTAAAAATTTCATGGATAAAAACAATCTAAACAGCCCCGTGGAAAATAGGATGCTGGATTTTTTCGATGAAGTTGGCGAAGTCGCAAAAGAAATAAATAAAATGTCGGGATATGGAACAAAAAAAACCAAACTTTAGAAAAGAAATTGTCACGGAATTGGGAGATACTTTTTATTCACTGATAACCATAGCGAATTTCTATAAAATTGATCTGGAAAAATCTCTTGATATGGTTTTGGAAAAATATAAAAAAAGAATTGAACAAGGAGGAACGGCGGGATCGGAAAATGATTAACTTTTTAGGAAGATTGCAATCGCCAAACTCATCGCAGAAACGATTTTTTTCGGCGGGACTGCAGGACTATTTATGCATATTTATAAAATCAAATATTCTTTCTTTTCTCTCGTTTTTCCGATCTGCTTTAAAATAAATTTCCAAAAATACGATCTTTTGATCAATTGGCAAATAGGCATAAATAACATGGATGCCGTTTTTTGCTCCGCGACCTTTTAGACTTTTGCATTGAAATTTTTTAACTTTAAAAAACTTCAATTCATCTATATTGCCAACGCCTTGAATTTCAAAAATACTTCCGCTATTTATTTCTTTACAGTGAAAAAGCTCGAGCCCGTATTGCTTATTCACATCCAAATGCGAAATTGCGTCCCCCTCTGCGGTTTTACCCGATAACCGACTGAGATAATGGCATCCAAATTGTAGTAATTTGGCGCTTTTTGTTGAAATTCGGAAATTCCGAATTTGTGCATTGTTTGACTCTCTATTAGCTCCTTTTCGTTATAGATATTTTGAATATGTCCATTTATGATTGATTTTGACTTATCGAACAACTTTGCCATTTGGTCTCGGGTAAGCCAAACTGTCTCGTCTTCAAAATGAACATTGACCTTTGTTTGACCATCGTCTGCTTGATAAATAACTATTTTATTGTCAGGTAATTTTTTCATAGTTTTTGATTAGTTCATACAAGCATTAACCGCCATATAATCTTTCGCATATCCAGACAAGCAAAACCAGCAGGTTTCTTGTTATTTCCCGCAAATGAATTAAATCAAAAGAAGCGCTTTTCAATTTCGCCAGATGTGAAAATTGGCGGAGAGAGAGGGATTCGAACCCTCGATACCTGTTAGAGTATGCCACCTTTCCAAGGTGGTGCACTAGACCGCTATGCGATCTCTCCAAGAAAAATATTTCCGCAAAAAATGCAGGAAATATTTTATTATTTTTTTATATTCCTAGCTTATCTCCCTGATTCCCACTAACCGCATTTTTCCTCCCCCGGGAATCCGTCCCAAAACCACCACCACCTTATCACCTGTCTCAATTTTTTCCTCTTTTTTTAATTTATCTAACATACTTTCCAATAAACTTTCCTTGTCTACATTTTCAAAAAGATAGCTTTCCACTCCCCACACAATCGATAGTTGATTATAAACTTTTTCGCTCATTGTAGCAACATAATTTTTTTGCGATGGACGAAAATGCGCCATTAAACGGGCGGTTAAGCCAGAAATGGTAATAGCAACAATTGCCTTTGCTTTCGATCCTTGCGCTAAATTATGCGCGCTTTCAATAATAGCCACATAATCTTGATCTTTGTCATCACTAGGGGCAATGCCTTTAAAATTATCATCGAAGCTTGATTCCTCCGTATCAAAAATAATTCGACTCATTGTCGCAACCGCTTTTTGCGGAAACTTTCCATTAGCTGATTCGCCGGAAAGCATCACCGCATCAGTGTGATCAATGACAGCATTAGAAACATCAGAAACTTCCGCGCGTGTCGGGATTGGATTTTGAATCATTGATTCGAGCATCTGCGTTGCCACAATCACCGGCCGCACAGCTTCAATGCATTTGGCAATAATTTCCTTTTGATAGATCACCACTTTTGTCTCATCCATTTCAATTCCCAAATCCCCTCTTGCGACCATGACAACATCTGTCGCCGCAATTATTTCTTCAATATTTTTAATTGCTTCTTTTCGTTCAATTTTCGCTACAATTTGTGGCAAATTATCCTCGCGTCCCAAAAGCTTTCTCATTTTTTCACGTGTTTCTTCAATTTCTTTGCCGTTAGACACAAAAGATAACGCAATAAAATCAACTTCGCGACTCATCGCATAGGCCAAATCTTCTTCATCCTTCTTAGTCACGGCGCCAATTTTTAATTTTGAATCCGGCACGTTCACACCCTTGTGATTTTTGATCACGCCACCATTCACTACTTCCGCCACAAGATAATCTGCATTTTTTTCTACTATCACCAGCCGTTTCAGTCCGTCTTCAATAAGAATTGCATTTCCCAATTCAATATCCACAATGATTCCCGGCCAATCCAGTCCAATCATTTTCATTTTTCCATTTTCTGTTTTTTTTGCAACATCATAAATCAAAACTCTTTCGCCTGTTTTTATCTCCAAGTCTTCATCGAC
>JAJYBE010000066.1 GCA_021779205.1 bacterium | reverse complement strand
CTTGCGCATTGCTTTCTATTGCGGCGCGATATGCTTTAATCGCTTCGTCAAACTTCTTTTCATCGCGATAAACATTGCCAAGATTATTTTGATAAAAAGCGATCAAGCCTTTGTTGTCTTTGTTCTTTGCAATCAGGTCTTGATAGGTTTTTTCCGAACCGGACAAATCCCGCACAGTATATTGCATTGAGGCATAAGGCAACAAATCTTCCGGCTTTCCACTTTTTGCCTTATCGGCAAGTTCTTTTAGCTTTTTTTGATCTTCCGCCGAAATTCCGGACAAAGATTTTTCTTGATTTTTTCGAGCAATGTAGTTTATCCTCCATTTCCAAGCAAAAAAAGCGCCCCCGCCTAAAATCAATAAGATAAAAATTGCGCTAAAAATAGTTTTTTTATTTCTATTTTTACCGTCAATCTTGTTTGTTTTATCAACCACCACTCTAATAGGCACGTTTTCTTCCTCTGTTTTTATTTTTTTCATAATAAGTATTTTTAAATAGGTCTTTTAAATTTATTTCATCCTATTATTTTACTCTAAAAAATAAAACATAACAAGACGCTACATAAGATCAAGCTTCATTTTCTTCATAGTCTTCTCAAATATTATTGACGCATTATCCGGAAATGCATTTTCAGTAATTTATCGTTCCTGTTTTGCACTCATTTTTAATATTATCACACCCATAAACCACATCGCCCAAATCATCCGTGCGTAAAATATTAATTTTTCTTTCTCTAAGCCGATCCAATACTTCATTCGCCGGATGACCATAGCGATTACCCTTTCCCACGGAAATAATTGCGTCTTGCGGATTAGTTATACCTAAAAATTGTCCACTCGTCGCAAACCTTGATCCATGATGGGAAATTTTTAAAATATTTATCGCTGAAAATAAATTATTCTTCAGCATTCGCGTTTCCACCTCCATTGGCAAATCGCCAGTAAACAAAAAACTGTTTTTGCCAAAAGATAGTCTGGCCACGATACTCGCTGAGTTTGTGTCTTTGGAATTTTTCGTGTCCATCTCGCTAGGACCAAGAATTTTCAATTCCGTATCGGTAGAAATTTTCATATTCATTCCTTGTCGCGCAATTTGTTTTTCTATTTTTTTATCTTCAATTATTTTTTCCATTGCTTTGAATACTTGCGATTGACTTTCCGCGCCACTTTCAATCACCTCATCAACAGCATAGTTTTTTAACACATCCACCAGTCCGGTAATGTGATCAGCATCCGGATGAGTCGCAATCACTATATCAATTTTACGATCCCAAAATGGAACATATTCGCCTAATTTTTCCAAAAGCTTTTGTCCGCTCGGACCGCCATCAATAAGAATTTGTTTTCCTCCTTCGGAAATCAAAATAGCATCACCTTGCCCGACATCCAAAAAAGCCACTTGTAATTTATGACTTTCAACATAAACATTGATTCGAAAGAAAATCAAACCGAAAATAAAAATGATAGCGAGGAAAAAATAAATTGATTTTCGTTTTGACATAGATCAAAAATAGCCTATTTGCCAAGATAAGCGCCGACCGTTTCAATCATTGCTCGATAACCGTTTGGTTTTAATAAAGCCATAAAATCATCATGACTTTCAAATTTCATATTAACTCCCGGATCAATAATTTTATATTTTTTCTATTTTCTTAAGTTGGTAGATCAATCCTATCAAAATTATATACCAAACCAACACTTCCTGCCACGAAAAGGAAAAAGCCAATGCGGAAAATTTAAGACTTGCCAAATAATTGATCATCAAAATTTCATAATGCAACGGGAGATATGCCAGCCAAGAAAAAAGGATTGCCAGTGGCTGAAAAACAAAACCAAGAGCAACCGCCAAAAATCCCAACAACATCGTAATGGGCAAAGTTGGCAAAACCAAAATATTAGCCAGTGGCGAAATAAGTGACAATGTTTGAAAATTAAAAAGAATTATTGGTAAAACAAAAATCTGAGCGGAAAATGACATAAAAAGAATTTCAGCAATAAACAAAAAAATGGCAGGGTATTTTTTTAATTTTTTTCCGAGATATCGATCAAGCAACGGATAAAAATAAACGATACCGATCGTGGCTAAAAATGACAGTTGAAAACCAATGTCATATCGAAAAAGCAATGGGTTCCAAAAAAGCATCACCACCGCAGAGCACAAAATCGCATTTCCCGCATTTGCCAAACGTCCATTTTTCATCGCATAAAGAAGTAACGTGCCCATCACTCCGGCACGAATAGCTGAAGCGGGAAAACCAGTCATTAAAATAAAAATCCAAATTCCAAAAAGCGCAAACCAAAAAGCTTGGCGACGCCAAAGACCAAAAAAAAGACCAAGAAGCATTAAATATTGCGCAACAATTGTAATGTTGTAACCCGATACAGCCACGATATGCGTCATGCCGGTACGCGAAAAATTAGCTTGAATTTCTTTGGATAAATTTCCGCTTCCTCCAATAATCAAACCCTCCAAAAGTCCGGCTTCCGGCGATGACATTAATGCATAAATTTTAACTGTAAAATTATTTTTCAACTTCACCACTGCGCCATAAAAAGCATCCCTCGAATTCTTACCGGTTTTTTCAATATTCGGTTTTTGACAAAGATAGAAAATATCTTGTCGCGCCAGATACGCCCTATAATCAAATTTATTTTTAGGAGTGTTTTCTGGCGCTTTTAATTTGCAATTTAAAATAAGCTCTTCGCCATAAGCATACTTTTTATAGGCGCTCTCTTGAATAAGTATCTTATAATGCTCATTTTTAGGCGAAAAAATCAATTCTTGCCGGCTATCTTTTATTTTTGGTTCGGCAAAAATCATACCTCGTCCGAAAAAATCCACAGTTTCCGGCGCAAACGAAAATGAGATTATTTTATCTATCTTTTTCTGCGTAATAAAAAAACCGATTGTAAAAAATATTAATGCCAAAGCAGCCAGCATCCCTTTTTTATTTTTATAAAAAACAAAAAAAGCGCTTAGCGCTAAAAGAAAAATAATTTGCAAAAATAATTCTCCAAAAAATTGCGGATAAAAAAAGGACGCCGAAAAAATTCCCAAAATAAAACTCAAAGAAAACAGTAAAAATATTTTTGCTTTACAATTTAACACTGCTCATTTTTATATTTTTCGCGAAATAAAGGTCAAAAAATCATCCGGTAATTCCGTTTCAAATTCATAACTTTTTCCAAAAAGATTAAGACAAATATTTTTAGCATGCAATAATTGCCTGCCAATATAAGCATCGCGTGAAATATTTTTTAAATAATATTTTTTATCACCGACAATCGGATGTCCAATTGAAGTCAGATGCACACGAATTTGATGCATTCTTCCCGTTTTTGGCGCTAATTCCAGCAGAGAAAAGTTATTGCCGATTTTTTCCAAAAATTGATAATTCGTTACCGCTTCGCGAACAATTGTTTTGGTTTTTTTGCCGGCAATTACTTGTTTTCGATAGTCAGACGAACGCGCCATCGGCTTGTTGATTTCACCTGCCAACAAATCGGGAATACCATAAACAACCGCTTGATATTTTTTCACAATTTCCCTTTCTTGAAACTGTCTTTTTAATTCCAAAAGCGTTTTTTTATTTCTCGCGACAAGCATTACTCCGCTCGTATCCTTATCTAAACGATGCACGATTCCCGGGCGCATTTTGGCTCCACCCGAATCGTCATGCACATTTTCAATTTCCGGAAAATCCACCAATAAATAATTCACAATTGTTTTTTCTTTTTCATAAGAATCGGGATGCACCCGCACTCCCGCCGGCTTATCAATCACGATAATATTTTCATCTTGATAGACAATCGGAATTTTTATTTGGTTATTTTTTTTCAAAAAATTTTTTTCTTCCCAATTAAAATCAATTTTGATTTCATCATCTTTTTTCAAAAAATAACTTGGCTTAATTTTTTTGTCATTAACTAAAATTTTCTCTTCTTTGATTTTTTCCACAATTTCATTTCGTGTAATTTTTCCATCAAAAAAATTCCTACTACTGAGGAATTTATCCAATCGTTCGC
>JAJYBE010000065.1 GCA_021779205.1 bacterium | reverse complement strand
CAAAAGCAAATAAGCGCTTGGAAAAAATACCAATCAAAAAAGCAACTATGGAAAAAATAATTATATTTATGCCAACAGGATAAAATGATGCCAAATCCAAAATAAATCCGGTTAAAATAATTTTAAAAAAAGCGCCTTCAAAACCTTCATAAACAACCCAAAAAATAACGAGATCCATTGCCAAATTAGGACTGATGCCTAAGAAAAAAATATTAGGAAAAACAGACATTTGTAACAAAACTGCAAAAAAAATTATTAAAAAAATTATTGTTTTTTCAAACATCTCTTTTATTTATTATTCTTTATCACAAATAATGTGCTTAGATTGGAATATTTTACAATCGGAGTAATTATTGCTCCTTGAAAAAGCTTATCGGCAGATAATTTAATTTCTTTGATTTTTCCCAAAAGCAAGCCTTTTGAAACATCACCACCCAAACCGGAAGTGATTATGCTATCTCCATTATTCAAAGTATCCGTCTGAGTTACCATATCCAATATTAATCCTAATCCATACTCTCCCTTCGCTATCCCTTTGGCACCAGTTTCCAAATCCAAAACATTGATTGAGCTATTTGCATTGGTTAAAAAATCAATTTTGGCGCTATGGGAATAGACTTCAGTCACCTTTCCAACCAAAATACCGTCAGAAACAATTGCCACCATTCCAATCTCAATTCCACTATCGCTTCCTTTATCAATCAAAACCCAATTAAGCATTCCTTGCGGATCTTGAGCAACAATATCCGCACCAATCAAATTAAATTGATTTCTTGGCAATAAATCCAATTGCTTTCTCAATACTTCGTTCTCCTGTTGTTCTTGTCTTAAATTTGCAATCTGAGAAATTAATGAGTTGTTTTCTTTTATTAAACGCGCATTTTCAGTTTTTAATTGAGCAATAGATCCCAGAAAAAAAACCGTTTCTCCGATTTTTTCATTAAATCCGTAAAACACTCGCTGAAAAGGAATGCTCACGCGCAAAAAAAGACCTCGTAAAGGATTGAATATTCCTTTGGGATTAACAAAAATCAGCACTAAGCAAATAATTATAATCAGCACTAATTTGATTATTTTGGAAGCAATATATTTTTTTGGCATAAACTCTAGATAAACGATTTTTCATGTTGATTTTCCACTAAAATTTCCCGCAAAGACTCAATATCTTCCAATACAATCCCTGTCCCCCGAACAACCGCAGTCAATGGATCTTCCATCATTCGCACGGGAATTTCCGTATGATTGGCAATTACGCTATCAATGCCACGAATAAGTCCGCCACCGCCAGCTAAAATTATACCTCTTTGCATAATATCCGACAAAAGCTCCGGAGGGGTTTCTTCAGCAACGGTTTTTATGCTATTAACAATAATTCTAATTGAGCGAGAAAGTGCATCTCTCGCTTGCTCATCGTTTATTGTTACCTCCTTGGGCAATCCCGACACTAAATCTCTTCCGCGCACTTGCATTTGTTTTTTTTCCTTTTGCGGACAAGCACTGCCAATGATAATTTTCACATCTTCCGCTGTTTTTTCGCCGATAAGCAAATTAAACTCATCTCGACAATATCGAACAATATCCTCGTTCATTTCATCCCCGGCAATCCGTAAATTACGCGAAACGACAATGCCACCCAAAGAAATTACAGCAATATCGGTTGTGCCGCCTCCAATATCAACAACCATATTTCCCGCTGCCTCTTGCACTGGAAGACGCGCTCCAATTGCTGCTGCCATTGGCTCATCAATCAAATAAGCTTCGCGTGCTCCGGCATTCAATGTTGCATCAATCACGGCTCTTTTTTCCACCTCTGTCACTTCAGAAGGAATTCCCACAATAACTCTTGGACGAGGAAATAATGTAAAACTACCTCTATGTACTTTATCAATAAAATATTTAAGCATTTGTTGCGTTATCTCAAAATCGCTCACAACACCATCAACCAGCGGCCTAGTTGCCACAATATGCCCGGGAGTCTTTCCAACCATTTTTTTCGCTTCCCTGCCAATAGCCAAAACTTGTCCGGTTTTTTTATTTATCGCCACTACTGAAGGCTCATTGATAACAATTCCCCTGCCTTTCACATACACCAAAGTATTAGCTGTTCCCAAATCAATGCCAATATCTTTGGAAAAATTTCCAAAGATATTACCGGATAATTTTCTAGACAAATTTTTAACTTTTTTTAACATATTTGAAAATTATATAAATCAAAAAAATCTAACTATATCCTTATATGTTACCACCACCATAAGCAAAATCAACAGTGCAAAAAAAACCATATGAAAGGATTGCTCAACTTTTGCGCTAATTGGAGAACCTTTTATTTTTTCAATTAATACAAATAAAATTCGCCCGCCATCTAATGCCGGAATGGGCAATGCGTTTATTATTCCCAAATTAATGCTTAGCATAGCGGCAAATTGAATCACATAAACCAATCCTAAACCAGTAACTTCTTTGGTAAGCACAGCGATTCCAACAGGACCAGAAACATCAACCGCACCGCCATGACCGGAAAAAAGAGCAATCAGCATTCCATATAGCCCCACAAAAATCAAAGATGTCATATCCCAAACCGATATTAACCCCTTAATCAAAGCTTCGGAAACCGGATATCGCACCAAGGCAGTTTCCGCCAAAGCAACTCCCAATGCACCCTGATTTTTTGGCGCATCAACTCTTGGCACTCCGCTCACTGTCAGCTGTTCTGATCCGCGCAGTATATTCAATGTCATTTCGTGACCTTTGCTATTATTAATAAAATCTTGCACGTCTTTTATATTTTTAAAATAAACAGATTCTCCACTGTTATTTTTTTGTATTTTTGCAATTTCATCACCAACTCTAATTCCCATTTCGCTTGCCGGAGAACCTGAAACAATTTCTGAGATCTGAATTTTGGCATTAACATTGTCTTTTTGGCTTGAATCAATCTGCTCTGGCGCTCCAATAAAAAAACCAAGTGAAAATAAAAACCATGCTAAAATAAAATTCATCACCACTCCTGCTGCTAGAATTTTTATTCGAACCCATGCGCTTTTAGTTGAAAAACTGTCTTTTTCATCAAGCGATCCCCCATCTTCACCCTTAATTTTAACAAACCCTCCCAGAGGAATCCAATTTAAGGAATATATCGTTCCGCCTTGCATCTTTTTTTGATGAGCATCTTTTAAATCATTTCTTTCATTTAAATCATCACCGTCCTTATTGCCCCAAATAATTCTCCATTTGGTATATTTTTTAAAATTTTCTTTTCGTAAGAATTGAATTCCGATTATTCTTGGAGGAAAACCAAAGCCAAATTCAGAAGCCTTTACTCCATTTCTGCGCGCCGTAACAAAATGCCCCAATTCATGAGCAAGCACTAAAACGCCTAAAATTAAAACAAACACCAAAACAGCAATAAACATATTCGTGTTTAATTAAAAAAATTATTTTTTATTTTGACTTTACTTTCACTTTTTTCTTGCAAAAATCTATATTTGCATAATTTCCACTTCTTTTTTCTTTCTGATGCTCTCAATCTCGGTATTATATTCATCAACTATTTTTTGTAATTTTTCTTTTCCTTGAAATTTATCATCTTCCCCGATATTCATTTCCCAAATTGCATTCCAAGCATCTTCGCGGCATTTTCGAATAGAAACTCTTGCATTTTCAGAAAGTCCATTAAGCATTCTAACAAAATCGCGACGACGCTCCTCTGTTAGTGCAGGAACATTAATCCGAATCACTTGACCATCATTTACAGGATTTAAACCCAAATCAGACTCTCTGAAAGCTTTTTCAATGGCAGAAAAACTACTTCTATCCCAAGGAGCGATTGAAATTGTTCGCGGTTCAGGAACGGAGATAGTCGCAATTTGTTTCAAAGGAGTTTGTGAACCGTAATATTCAACCGGCAAGCTTTCCACCATAGCACTGGAAGCCCTTCCCGTTCTAATTTTTCCCAATTCCTCCTTAAAATGGATAATGACTTTATCAAAATTAATTTTATTTTTTTCAATTACAACTTTATACATAAATTATATAAAAAAATTAAATTACTTAGCGGAAAAACAGGCAAAAACAACATCGGGATTGACTGGATT
>JAJYBE010000064.1 GCA_021779205.1 bacterium | reverse complement strand
GATCTTACTGGAAAATCCCGGCACAACAAATGTGTCAAATGCATTATGTCCAAAAGAATCTTCCATGCATTGGATAATCGGCGCTGTAAAATTGTAGCTTTGTGGAAGAATAGCCACCGCCGGACAGTTGTGGATATGTTTAAATCTAAACGGAACAGTCGATAAAACTTTTTCTTGCAATTTCGATTCGCACCACATAAATAACTTTCTCCTTTTTTATTGAATTGTCAAAAAACTAAAAAAACTAAATCTTTTTTAGATTCAGTTTTCACTAAACACCTTTCTATAAATCATTACCCGAATATGACAAATTAAAACTTTTATTGATCAGGGGAAAATCAGGAATAATATTACCTCTTCCGGCATAACCTAAAACCGTCCAATTCACAAAAGAAGGATCGCGCACATCAATTCTGGAAATATCGCCCTTTTCATCAGTAACCACAAAATAAACAATCTCACCTCTCCAGCCTTCCGCAATGCCAAGCGATAAACTATTTTTAGCAAAAATAAGCTCTTTTTTAGCAATAATCTCCGCATCTTCTTTTTCCACCAGTTTATCTAAAATTTGTTTTAAAATTTTCATTGAAGAATGAACTTCTTTGATGCGAACATGCAATCTAGCATATACATCACCACTTTTTTCCAAAGCCATTTCGAAGCGTATAGATGAATAATCAGCATAAGGATATTCAATTCTGGCATCATGCTCAAGCCCAACAGCTCTTCCGGCAATACCCAATACGCCATGATCAATTGCAATTTGACGATCCAGCTTACCTGTACTTTGCAAACGATTTAATAGTGAACTGCTTTCTCCGGCAATATTGATCACTTGCGAAAAATCTTTTTGAATTTTTTCCAGATCTTTTTTCAATTTACGATTTGTTTCTGCTGAAATATTTTTTGATACTCCACCAATCACATTCATGCCTCGCAAAAAACGACTATCTGCTAATTTTTCGTTCCATTGCATAATTTTTTCACGAATACGCGCGCAATTACTTCCTCCAAAACTATAACCGGCATCAAGCATAATAAATCCAATATCATTAAAATGATTTGCCAATCTTTCCATCTCAGAAAAAAACATTCGCAAATATCTAGCTCTCTCCGGGACATGCAAATTGGCAAGCGATTCAACCGCTTGGCAAAAAGCCATTGAATGAGTAAATGAAGTGTCTCCGGAAACCCTTTCTGATAAACGCAATTTTTCCTCAATTGAAAAAACTTCAAATAATTTTTCAATTCCTTTATGTTTATAACCAAGTTTTGCTTCCAAATTCAACACTTCTTCGCCGGCAACACTAAAACGAAAATGTCCCGGTTCAATAATTCCGGCATGTACCGGACCGACAGGCACCTCATAAATCCCCTCTCCGTCCACTTTTGAAAATTCATATTTTCCAGTCGCCTCTTTTGGTCGCTCTCTCCAATCAAAATCTTTTCGCAAAGGAAAGACACCATTAGGCCAATTTTCATGCAAAAGCATACCTCTTAAATTGGGATGTCCGATCGGTTCAAGGCCAAAAAACGACCAAATTCTTCTTTCATAGCAAGATGCCTCATGAATTATTTTTGTAATTGACGGAAAATTTTCCGAATTTTTTATAATAATATATGGGGCTAAAAAAATATTTTCTCCGGGAATCCCGAAAACATAAAAAATGCGATATCGCCCAAAGCTTTTTTTTTCATCAACAGCTGTAATTGTTTTTAATTGCAAACCATCATTAAAATAAAGTTTTTGACAAACAGCAACAATCTCCTTTTCCGCAACAACATAACTGAAAATATTTTTATGTTCTTCAACGCTAAACCCAGATGGAATATATTTTTCGCTAATTTCTTTTTGATTCATAATATAGTAATAGATTTATAATAAGCTAAAATAATGTTGCCTTATTGAGCAACACGGTCATAAACTGTGGCAAATAAAAACTTAAAAAAATGAATATTGCGACTAAAAACAAAATCGGTAATGTTGTCCATGCGCCAGATTCTCCAATGGGGATGTCTTCCTCTTTTTTATTGAAAAGCATTCCGGAAATATGTCTGAGAAAACTGACAAAAACCAAGGCTAATGCCATTAAAGCAATAATCACAACAATGGGATGAGTTTTTATTCCAACAGAAAAAATAGTAAATTCCGTTAAAAAAATTCCAAAAGGCGGAACGCCGACAATTGCCAAAAATCCAATTATAAACAGCACTCCGGTAATAGGCAACACTTCGAGCATTCCCTTTATTTTAGAAATTTTTGTAGAACTATATTTCAAAAAAACATTGCCAGCCGAAAGAAATAAAATTGACTTTACCAATGCATGGTAGATCATATGCAATAGAGCGGCAAACATCGCCAATCCGCCAAAACCAAAACCAAGTGCTAGGATTCCGGCGTGCTCAATGCTGGAATATGCCAATAAGCGTTTATAATTTTTTTGTCCGAACATATGAAAAGATGCAATCACAATGGAAATAATTCCAAAAAAAATAAATAAATTCTGTGAAAAATCTTTTCCAACCGCTAAATCAACAATCATCTTAAACCTCAGTATTGCTAAAAAGGCCACATTCAAAAGTGATCCGGAAAGTAAAGCAACAATCGGAATAGGCGCCTTACTATAGGCATCAGGACGCCAAGTATGCATAGGAACAAACCCCACTTTTGTTCCATAGCCGATTAGAACAAAAATAAAAGCCATTTTAACAACAAAAGGATCGAAGTTTCCGGCACCTGCTGATATTGTTTGCCAGTTAACTAATCCCAAATGGCCAGAACGCAACGATGGATAAAGAAAAAGTACTGTGCCGAAAAATCCCAAAAGTAATCCCAGAGAATTAATAATCATATACTTCCAAGTCGCTTCCGTAGCTGATGGCTTATTATAAAAACTGATTAAAAATACGGTGGAAAGTGTTGTTGCTTCAATGGCAATCCACATTAAAATCGGATTTGTTGTAAGAACAGAAAAAAACATCGCCAAAACAAATAAATGCAACAGTGCAAAATATTCTCGCACACGAGAGAAACCAATTATTTCCTTAAGAACTTCTACTCTTAGATAACTAACCGAATAAATCGAGGCTGAAAAATTAACTACAGCAATAATCATAATCAAAATAGCTCCAATCGAATTAACCGCCAAATAAGAAGCCAGGGCATATTCCCCATTTTTAACAACAGCAAAAACAATATTCATAACCGCAATCAGCTCTATTGAAGCTGATAAAACAGCCACGGTATTTAAAAAAACAGTGCTGTTTTTTTTGATAAAAAACGAAAGTCCTGAAGCAACTAATGGTGTCAAAATAATCAATAATAGCATCATATTTTTTAAATTAATCTTCTTTTAAGTGTTTCATACTGCTTACATCAAACGAATCAATATGTCGAAATATCATCATAGCCACAGTGCCGGCAATAAATATCCACGCTAAAATATCAAAAATAATTCCCAATTGTAAAGCCGGAGATTGCTCTAATCCGGCTAAAAAAGTAAATGAAACAATAGCATTTTCCAATGATAAAATTCCAATCGCTTGCGACATCGCTCCTTTGCGATTAATTAGAAGAAAAATGGAACTCAGCATAGTGGCAACCGCCAAGAGAATAGCGTTGGCATTTTGCGAAAAAATAACCGTAAGCGGATGAAATAAATGCGAATAGGAAAACGCTGTCAAGACGGCCACCACAATCAAAGTCAATGGGGCGTTTAAATATGTGCTGGCAGAAAACCTTATATGATTTTTGGAAATTAGTTTATGAAAAAAATGCGGAGCAACTATTGTCTTAACTACAAAAGTTATTCCTACGGCAAAAATCAACAAAAATGATGGTTTTTCCAATATAGAACTAAATAATAAAACTGAGATTGCCAGGGATTGCAACATATATAAATTAACCACCGAGGAGCTTTTTTTAGAAAGATGCATAAAAATCACCGCTGAAAAAATCATCGCTTCCAAAAAAAATAAAATTTGCGCAAAATTGGAATTCATAAAATTTTAAATTATTAAAATGATAGCGATTACACTTAAAATAAATGAGATAGACAAAAGATCCGGCAAGCGAAAATATCGCATTTTAGCAATTGTTGATTCCAAAACAGCCACAGCCAAACTCATCACGC
>JAJYBE010000019.1 GCA_021779205.1 bacterium | reverse complement strand
TCCAGAGAGTGTGCTCTTAGTAGAAAACAATTTGAATAATCGTCCGAGAAAGAAAAATGATTACTTGACGCCAAATGAAATTTTTGAAAAACTGACTCTAGTGGTGCAATAATATCTTGAATTCACCGGGAGTGTTTTTTTGCAAATGCCAGACTCGATTTCAATTTTCAATTTTGGCGGAGAGGCAGGGATTCGAACCCTGGGACCATTTTACCGGTCAACACGTTAGCAGTGTGCCGCTTTCGACCACTCAGCCACCTCTCCAATGGGTACCATATGAATATTAACAGCCAAAACAAAAATTGTAAACATTCTGTTTTTTATTTTTTTATGAAAAACACTTTTAAAAAAACGGGCAATCCTATTTTCATAGAATTGCCCAAACATTTTACATATAATATGACGCCATTTTAGGGCGACTATGCCGCCCGCAATCGGCGACAAGAACCTCAAAAACATCAATGCTCCCTTCTTTTTTTAGCAAATCTCTTCTAAACTCATCAATCTTCCCCGACTTAATGCACTTCCTGCACTCGGGAAATTCTGTTTTGCTTTTTTTTTCATTTCCACATCCTCTGCATGGTGATTCCATAATTTACTCTCCTCTTTTTTTTGTTTTATTCCAAAAGTGATTTCGCCCGTTGCGAAACCAATTAAAAAATTGTTAATTTGCTATGTGGACCCTATCGGGCTCGAACCGATCACCCCCTGCTTGCAAAGCAGGTGCTCTACCAAATGAGCTAAGGGCCCAAAAAATAAACTGGCAAAAACTGGTGGGCGATCGAGAACTCGAATCTCGGACCTCGTCATTATCAGTGACGCGCTCTAACCAACTGAGCTAATCGCCCATATATGCAATAAAATTTCTATATTTTATTGTAACAACTTTTTTCAATTTGTCCAGAATAAACAAAAATAATTTATAAAAATATGCTCGCCAATCAATTTATCAATAGACTATTTTATATCTAAAATTATATACTTCATTATTCCGCCAGGAGTTACGACATCCACTTTATCGCCTTTCTTTTTTGCCATAAAAGCTTTTCCCATCGGCGATTCGTTGGAAATTTTTAATTCGCCGGGATTAGCCTCATTTGATCCGACAATTTGAAATTCCATTTCCGATCCATCGAATTTCACGCTCACCAAAGAACCCAGCTGAACGATGCCCAAATTCTTATCATAAGTTGCAACTTTCGATTCCTTCAAAGCAAATTCCAATTCCGCAATCTTGGCCTCATTTTCCGCTTGCTGCGCCTTGGCAGCGCTATATTCCGCATTTTCACTTAAATCACCTTGCTCCTTTGCCTCTTTGATTGCATTCGCGATTTCTTGACGCAAAACTATTTTGCGCTGGTTTAATTCTTCTTTGATTTTTTTTAATCCCTCTTCGGTAACAAATTTTGTCATAATTTTTTTATAAAAAATAATCGTTTCAGAAAAACGACAAGAATAATTGTAGCAGAACTGGACTTTGTGTCAATGGAAAAAATAATCATACCGAAACTCGCCTTTCTAAGGCTCTCTTTTGACCAAAAATTCTTTGCTTTTTTTGTAAGGTATTCTAATTATCGTTCCCCCCCCCGGCAAAGCATCATCCGGATTTTTAATTGCCGGATTTATTTTTATCAATTCCTTGAAATCACATCCGTATTTTTTTGCAACAAACAAAAGATCTAATGGCCTCCTATTTTTATATCTAATCCAAATTTTTTGTCCTAGTTTTAGTTTTACATCACTTTCGTTATTTAACCCATTTTTTGCCAACAATTCAGCCAAAGAGATACCATTTTTTCTTGCCAAAAATGATAAGCTTTCACCTCTAGCAACTTTGTGAATAAAAAACAATTCTACTTGTTCGACTGAAACATCCCTCCAATTCGAAAAATTTTCTTGTTCGGAAAAACTTCTGTTAATTGCATACTTTCCCTCCTTTAAAACATCCAGAACGGCATATAGCTTAGCGGGATAATTAATATTTTGAGCGAAGCCTTCAATAAAAGCATAAAAAGCTTTTTTTCTATTTTCCTTTGTTGCCGGAATAATAATATGTTCATTGGCTTTAATCTCCGGCTCTTTTTTTAAATCATTCATTCTTAATAAAATTTCCATGGTAGTACTATATTTTTTTGCCAATAATTCCCAGCTATCGCCGCCAGAAGCAAGATGAAAAATTTTTTGTCCATGGGAAAAATTATTTTTTGCTTCATTTATATTTACTTCTAAATATTTTAGATAATTAGCATAGTTTATCGATTGTTTTTTTTGAACCATTTCTTTTTTAAATTTCCACACCATTCCCCCGTTATATCCGGAAATAGCCAAATTCCAATCATTATTCATTTTATGATATAAATCCAAAATGCATTCCGCGGCCACCCTGGCACTTTTTAACGGATCATATCTTTCGTCATAATTATATTTTCTCGCTAAGCCATATTTATCGGCTGTTTTAGGCATAATTTGAAAAGGTCCGGCAGCACCTTTTCCGGAATGGCTGTCCAACTTCCAATGAGATTCAGGAATCACTAAATAAAAACATTCTTCAAATTTTTCCCAAAAAATCTTTTTTTCTTCCGGCAACATTTCTTTTTTTGATATTTTTTTCTGCTTGGTGACAAATTCCAATCCCGCCAAATAAAATTCTTTCTTTGCCGGAGCCTCCCAATCTTTCGCCCTGGATAGTGCTGCTTCCAAGCTAGGTTTCATCTTGCCTTCAGCATAACTTTTTTTCCAATAATTTTTAAGTTTTAAAATCTCTTTTTCGCCCAGACTTACTCTTTCAGAAGAATCAAAATTGATTAAATCCTCAATCGAGCTGCAATCATCAGCATTCGCTGGAATTATTTCCGTCTTTTTTTCCGCAAAATCGTTTGATTCATTTTTATTTTGTGTTTTTGTCTGCTCATCTTCTCTTTTTTTTCGCCATTTTTCAATCAACTCTCCCAGTGTTTTCGCAATATTGATTTTCCTATCCACTCCGAGCATAATTCCCGCTGTCGCAAAAAGTCCCGCACTAATCAATAATTTTCGCTTTCCCAAATCAACTTCTTCTTTTCTTGACATTTTTTCCGTTTTTTTTGGTATTTTTTTTGATTTGTCAATATTAAATTCTTGAAACATTTTTTATTTTTTAAAAATAATTTTTTACTTTCAACTTAATCATACATCGTAAAGATATTTTTTCCAATCTCTTGTAAAAATGTATTCAGTCAGCTAAACTGAAAACATCATTAATCGCAAAATATATGACACTGAACATTGGAATTGTCGGCTTGCCCAATGTGGGAAAATCAACGCTTTTCAAGGCTCTCACCAGAAATCCGGTCGATATTAACAATTATCCATTTTGCACCGTAGAACCCAATGTGGGAATTGTAAAAGTTCCCGACGCAAGGCTTGATGCTCTTGCTAAAATGTCTCATTCCAAAAAAATCATTCCGGCCATTATTGAATTCGTCGACATCGCCGGGCTGGTTAAAGGCGCTTCAAATGGTGAAGGATTGGGCAATAAATTCCTAGCTAATATTCGCGAAGTAGACGCAATTGTGCATGTGGTGAGGATTTTTGAAAACGCCAACATTATCCACATCCATGAAAAAATCAACCCTTTGGATGATATTGCAATAATCAACACTGAGTTAATTTTAGCAGATTTAGCAACGATAGCCAAAACGGAATTGCGCCTAGAAAAGGATGCCCGAAAAAATATTAAAGATTCAATTATACAATTGGAAATAGTAAGAAAAATAAAAGCCTTGCTTGATGCGGGAAAACTTGCCAACATTTTTCAGATAGATCCAATTGATGAGCCTGCAAAAAATATTCTAAGAGAAATGTCGCTTTTAACAATGAAACCGTTTCTCTATGTCTATAATGCTACCAATACGCAAAAAACCTTATTGCAAGAATTAGAAAAAAATCAACATATCAAACTAGACATTAAATTGGAAGAGGAGTTATCCGAAATGACGGAAGAAGAAATTTTTGCTCTGGAACTTACAAGGAAAATTGATGATCTCATTGTTGCAGCTTATCAACTGCTTAATCTTATTACTTATTTCACAACCGGCGAAGATGAATCTCGCGCATGGACAATTCCAAAAGGCTGGACAGCGCCGCTGGCCGGCACCGCCATTCATACTGACTTTAAAGATAAATTTATTCGCGCCGAAATAATCAATTGGCAAAAACTTTTATCCGCCGGATCTTGGCTAAAAGCTAAAGAATTGGGCGTATTGCGCCTAGAGGGCAAGGAATATATCGTTTCCGATGGTGATGTAATTGAATTTAAAATTTAGGAAAACCATTCTTGAATAATCTTATTTTAAAATATTCCTTAAATTGCTATTCTTAAAAAAGCGTTCAATGCTCTGCCTAAAAATAATGTCAACGGGGAAGAGAAGAAAAAAATAAAAAAAAGAAGAAATATAAAACCAAATTGCTCAAGCATCGCTTGCGTTTCAATTTTAATCGGGAAAAGCGTAAATAACAGTTTTGAACCATCCAGTGGCGGGATAGGAATAAGATTGAAAAAGGCTAAAAACACATTGATAATAACCACCATCATCAACAATTCATAAAATATTGACCCGACAGAACCGGCAATTATTACCGAAACGCCAGACCACTCATTAAAGTTATTAATAATATCTTTTTCTAATTGCAAAGGAAGTCCGATAGATCTGGCAATTATCGCTGCAATTAAAGCGATAATCAGATTGGATGCCGGACCTGCCAAAGCCACCAACGCAGGACCCCATTTTTGATTTTTCAAATTATATGGATTATAGGGCACCGGTTTTGCCCATCCAAAAGCGAAACCGAAAGAAAGATACATAAACAAAGGAGTTAAAAAAGAACCGAAAAAATCCAAATGCTTAAATGGATTAGCAGTGAGTCTTCCGGCATATTTTGCCGTATTATCACCCAGCCAAAGCGCCGCTATTCCGTGAGAAACTTCATGAATAATCACAGAATAAAGCAAAACAAACGCATAAAAACAAATCAATACTATTTCATTATACATAAATTCCTTGCTAAAATTATATTCCTATGCTACATTATATCTTGTAATAAATCAACTACCTTTAATATTAATTTTATGAGTCGAGTTTGTGAAGTTTGTGGTCGCGGTTCCCAGTCGGGCAATACGGTTAGTCACTCCGAAACAAAAACACGCAGAAAATTTCAAATCAATTTGCAAAGCAAAAAAATCAACGGCGCAAAAACAAAAATCTGCACCCGTTGCATTAAAACTGTCAACAAAGAAAAATAACTTTTTTCACGGACAAATAAAAATCCCCGCCACACAAATGCTCGGGGATTTTTATTTGTATAAATTTATCTATTTTTTATTCCAAAATTCCATCCAAATTCACATCATACAAAATTTGCTCTTGAATTAAGCGATAATTTATGATTTCATCCTGAGCAAACCAAAGTGAAATTTCTCTTTCCGCCTCCTCTGGTGATTCGGAGCAATGAATTAAATTCCTTACCGCCCGAGAATCAACACTGGAAATTTCATAAGAATCAACAGTGAAATCGCCCCTGATTGTTCCAACATCGGAAGTAAGCGGTTCTGTTGTTCCAACTATTTTAGAAACCACTCCGGTGGCCTTGTTGCCCTCCCAAACCATACCTACAACCGGACCAGATGTCATAAAAATAACCAAGGCCTTAATTATATCTTTTCCATATTCAATCGCTTCTTTTTCAATTGGAAGATTATTTGCCTTTCTTTCTTCAATACTTCTTGCGCCTTTTTTTTCAAACCAAGCATTGTCTTTATTGTAATGCTTCCAACATTTATCTTCTGCCAGCATCATCATTTTTAAAGTAACCAATTTTAGTCCGGTTCTTTCAAAACGTTTGATGATTTCTCCAATTAAACCTCTCTGCACTCCGTCCGGCTTGATAAAAACAAGCGTTCTTTCTTTTTTCGGATGTTGAAAATTTTGCTCCATGTTTTTAAAAAAATAATAAAATAATTAAATAGCTACTCTTTTTCCGCTTCTTTTTCAAGTTCGGAAACTTTTTTAAATATTTGCTTAGCAATCTCCGCTTGAATTTTTTTATCGCCCTTAAGATACGCCTTAGCCGGTTCACGTCCGACTCCCAGTTTTACTTCACCAAAAGAATATGAATTACCTTTTTTTTGCACTACTTCATATTTCACTCCGGTATCCAGCAAATCACCTGATGCGGATATTCCTTCATTATACATAATATCAAATTCAGCAGTACGAAAAGGAGGAGCCACTTTATTTTTTACAATCTTCACCTTAGTTCTATTCCCAACAATATCTTCGCCTTTTTTAATTTGCGCTGATTTACGAACTTCAACTCTTACTGAAGAATAAAATTTTAATGCATTTCCTCCGGTCGTTGTTTCCGGATTACCAAAAACAACCCCGATTTTCATTCTAATTTGATTGATAAAAATTACCGTACAATTAGATCGAGAAATAATTGCCGTTAATTTTCGCAAAGCTTGCGACATCAATCTTGCCTGTCTGCCCATATGCTGATCCCCCATATCGCCTTCAATCTCCGCCTTAGGAACAAGTGCTGCCACACTGTCGACAACAATCATATCAATTGCACCGGAATTAACTAACGCATCAACAATATCAAGCGCCTGCTCTCCATTATCGGGTTGCGAAATCAACAAATCGGAAACATTCACGCCGATTCTTTTGGCATATTCCGGATCGAGCGCATGTTCCGCATCAATAAACGCCGCTACTCCTCCAGCTTTTTGCGTATTGGCAATTATATGCAAAGTTAAAGTGGTTTTTCCTGACGATTCCGGTCCATAAATTTCGACGACGCGTCCGCGCGGAATTCCACCAATACCCAATGCGAGATCCAAAGAAATTGATCCGGTTGGGATAGACGCGACATCCACATGCTTTATATCTCCCAATTTCATAATCACACCTTCACCGAATTTTTCTCTAATTTCAGCAACAATATTATCTACACCTTTGCCTCTTTCTTCTTTCTTTTCATCCTTCTTTTCTTCTTTCATACTTTTTTACTTAAATGTTTAGTTTATGCTCACTCAGACAGTATACTATTTTTTTCCATCTTTGCCAAAAACAACACCATCAATCATCCCGCTTTGCGAACCAAGCTGACCGAGATCTTTTCCATTAAGTTTAACAAATGTCGCATTGGCCATTCCGGATCCAACAATAATTTCATTTAAAGCGGAAAATTTCTGAATCGCCCCTGAAAGCATTTCGCCGCTAAAAACCATATTTCCATCAGCTTTCACGCTAATCCAAACCGGACCAGGCTCAACATTTATTTCCATTTGCAATTGATTTGCTTGCATTGTCTGTGCTGATAAATCGGGTGTCGCATTTTCTGACTGGCCATTACTTTGATTGGTCGAATCAGTGCCATCGCTATTTTTTTCAGCATATTGAGCCTGCACTGTTATATTTTCAGCTGTTTCCTTTTGAAACTTGTTCACCGCCCGAATGTGAATCACATTAATACCTTGTTGCATCGCTATATTTTCTTGAAATTTTCCATTATCATCGACCAGAACCAATTGATCATTTATCAAAACTCGAGCATCTTTATCTGTTTTTCCAATTAATAAAACTGTATTTTCTCCGATTTTAGAATTATTTTCCGGAGAAAGAATAACTAACTGTGGCGTATTAGTAAGCGATCCAACTTCCCGATAAAGATAGACAAAAATAAACGCAACCAAAGCGAGCGCTAAAAATAAAAATATTTTTTTGGGAGTGAAAATAAAAATGGAAATATTGATAGCTTTTTTCTTGATTTTTTTTTGCGAATCATTTTTTCCCTTTTCCAAATTTTTCTTTATGCCTTTTTCTTTTTCATACAGCTTAATTAAAATTCTTTCATCAAGCAATAAAAAATCAGCGTAACTTTTTAAAAAACCGCGCACATACACATCTGCCGGCAATTTTTGATAAGCTCCCGCTTCCAAATATTCCAAATATTCCAATCTTATCTTTGTAATGCGAGAAACTTCATTCAGAGAAATGCGTTTTTCTCCGCGAATTTTTTTCAATTTCTCACCTAATGTCAACGTTCCAACCTTTTTTTTAGTAAATCCATTTGCCATAATTTAAAAAACTAAATCTCCCATTTATCGCGCTTCTCCTGATTGATCTCGTCGCTTGTATGAGCAATCTGATTATTATCGGATAAGCCATAAATTTCTCTTGGTTTGGCACCATCCGCCGGTCCGACGACACCTCTCTCTTCGAGAATATCCAACAATCTTGCCGCTCTCGCATAACCAACACGCAAACGCCTTTGTAAAAATGAAGCGGATGCTTTCTTGGATTGCAAGATTTCTTTTTTAGCCATTTCATAGAGGCTTTCTTCTTGATCGCCAGAAGCTTCTCGCCCCAATGTATCTTGATTTGAAGCGAAAATCACACCAGAAACTGCTTTTTTTATTTCCAATTCATTATCATCGTCCTCTTCTTTTACATTTTCTTCTTTAATAAAAGCAACTACTTTCTTAACTTCATCTTCCGTCAAATAAACCCCTTGAACTCTTTTTGGCTTGGGAGATTTCGCCGAAACATAAAGCAAATCTCCTCGTCCCAATAGCTTTTCCGCTCCGGCCATATCTAAAATTGTACGCGAGTCAATCTGTGTTGCCACCTTAAGCGCAATTCTGGTTGTAATATTGGCCTTAATCAAGCCGGTAATCACTTTGACTTCAGGCCGTTGCGTAGAAAGTATAAGGTGAATGCCAGCGGCGCGCGCCATCTGCGCAATCCGCACAATCACTCCTTCCACCTCTTTTCCATGCGTACTCATCAAATCTGCCAGCTCATCAATTACAATAACAATATAGGGAATTTTTTTCAAATCCTCCTCGCTCGGCTCCCCCGTTTCAGCATCAAGCAGTTTTCTTTTTACGCCACTGTTTAATTTTTCGTTATAAGATAAAATATCACGAGCACCAATTTCTTGAAACAATCTTAAGCGATTATCCATTTCTCCAAGCGCCCACTTTAATGCATTAACTACTTTTGCATTATCCACAATAACATTAGTTAGCAAATGCGGAATTCCATTATACAAAGAAAGCTCGACTCTTTTTGGATCAACCATAATAAATTTTAGATTATCGGGAGAGTTTTGATAAAGCAGTGCTGTAATAATCGAATTAACGCATACCGATTTCCCGGTATTGGTCGCTCCGGCAATCAACAGATGTGGCATCTTATCAAGACTATCGAAAATATAATTACCACTCACATCTTCACCAATCGCAATTGTAAGGTCGGATTTTACGGATTTAAAATCACTACTATCCAAAATTGAACGCAAACACACTAACGAAGAATTTTTATTGGGCACTTCAATTCCAAAAAGTGATTTTCCTTGAATGGGAGCTTCTATTCTGATTGGATTAGCTAGCGCCAAAGAAAGATCATCTTGCAAAGAAAGTATTTTAGCAATCTTGACACCAACAGCCGGACGAAAACTATATTGAGTTACTGATGGTCCGGTTCTAATCTCACCTCTTTCCACTTCAATGCCAAAATTACGCAAAGTTTTTTCAATAATATCCGCGTTCTTTTCCGTATCTCCACCCTTTGCCTTTCCGGATGGCTTTTCCAAGATATCCAATGGAGGAAATTTCCATTGTTGCTTTCTTTTTTTTCTTCGCGAAATATTTTTCTTAAGCGATCCGTCACATTGTTCAATTGCACTTGCGACAATTGAGTTGGAACTTTCTTCCTCTGAATTTTGATTGGCGAAACAGTCTCTCCCTTCAACAAATTTTATTTTTGCAATATTTTGATTTGCACCATCCTCATCTTCATTCTCAAATTCAGCTTCAACCGGCTCTTTTTTTTGCACAATCAATTCTTCGTCAATTTCATCATTGTCGTCATTTAATGCGTTGCTTGATTCATCCTTAATTATTTTTTTTTCTTTTACCATTTCTATCACCTCTTTGACACGCAAAAATAAATCCGAAAAAGAAAAATCAAAATCTAAAATAATTCCTAAAAAAAATAATGCCAAAAGCACCACCATACTGCCGGCATTACCTAAATTTATAACTAGAAAATAGGCTACGCCGTAGCCAAAATAACCGCCACCGCTACCATCTTGAGCCATTTGTTGCATTTTTTCAATTGAAAAAAACCAATGCAACAGCCCTGTCGTGCTAACAAAAATAAAACTGGATCCGATAATTTTTGGTATGGAAAAAAACAATTCTTTTTTAAACAATAATACTACTCCAAGAGCCGCAAAAAGAAATGGAAAAATAAATTTTGCCCAACCAATCGCTTGTCCGGAAAGCCCATCCAAAAAATTGCCTACCGTTCCAGCCAAGCCAAAAAATCCCAGCAAAACAAGCAGTGAAAGCGCCAATAAAATCACTCCACTGACATTTCGCTTGATACCGGATGAAAAGGAAAGATCGAACCTGTTTTTTGAATAAACTTTTTCATCTTCTTCCTCCAAATCGGTTTTCATTTTTTTCTTTTCAGCAAAACTCTCTTTTTGAATATTTTTTTTTCTTCCCATATGTTTATTTCATCTTATCATAAATACTAAAAATACAAAAAGCCCCTACGGGCTTTTTGTAAAAAACTCTTTTTTTAATATTTCTTAAAAAAATCCGGCGCTACTAAAAAATGTAATGGTCAGAGCCGGAACCAACGCGAGCAAAATCGCGAAATTCATATTCTCCAACTCAATATGTTCCTGTCTCCTTTTTTCACACTCGGGACATTGGCACATATTTTCCGCCACTGTTTCTTCTTTTTTTTCTTTTTTCATATTTTTATTTGCTCGAGAATTAGCCTCCCGATCACAAAGATTTTTATAATAATTAACTAAAAAAATAAAAAAGGGCGGGACTCACCCGCTCTCTTTATTACTTTTATAGTATACACCATCTAAATCAAAAAGTCAAATATATGTATAAGCCCCCTCCATCACACTCTCTGCGCAAATTCATTATCCGATATTTTTGAATATGCGATTATACAATATCTTAGAAAAATGCACGGCTTTTTTATCGACATACAGATACATAAGATATGACACGCAAAATATAATGCCAATAGAAACGACAAAAGAAATCAATACAGCTTCAAGATATGGCAAATGCGGATCTAATTTTAAAAAGATAAAACTGGTAAGAGAACCCAGAATAATAAAATGCAACAAATACATGGCAAAAGAAATCTCGCCTAAAAATAAAAGATACCTGGAAGAAAATATTTTTTGCATTCTTTTCGAATCAAGCAGCACAGCGATAACCAAAAACGCGCCAAGCATATGGCATGTAAGCGAAGTATTGAGCAAGAAAGGTTTTTCCAAAAAAGCGTAAACTGTTCCTGTGACTGCGCGACCGGATGGATATGAACCCAAAAATAATCCTATGAATAATAATGTAGTGCGAATAAGCTTGCTTTTATCAAATTTTCTAATCAGCATATTTTTATGCGCCATAAGATCGCTCAAAAGAACTCCTAAAATAAAAGTTAAATAATATGTCTGGAAAAAAAAAGCCGAGACAATCAAATATGCCCAATATCTATTTTTTATTTTTCCAAATAAAGCCAGAAATCCAAACACAAGAAATGATCCTGAAAATTCAAAAGCGATTGTCCATAATATTGAGTTGTAATCAGAGCCATCGGCAAAAAAAGATCTTATAAATATTTGATTTAACGCATCCAAAAAGTTAGGCTTAAAATTCCAAAAATCGCCAAACCAACCCGATCCGGAAATAACGGCCACTTCGCGATTATAAAAAAGAGAGAATTTCATCAAGACAAATGCAAAAAAAACGGAAACGGCCACCGGAATCGCCAATCTGGTATACCTTTTAACGGCACTTTCCGTAATAATTTCGTGATTTTTTTGCAAGAAAAATTTATGACTCAACACAAATCCACTTAAAACAAAAAAAATGCATACGGCAAAATTTCCATTATAAAATATATTAAAGACCGATCCGGATACAAGTGTTTCCGCATATTGATTTTGCGCATCAGAGCCAAAGAACAATGCCGGATAAAAAGCCAATACAAAATGATTAAGAACGACAATGAGAGCCGCTAAACCACGCAATCCATCCATATATTGAATTTTTTTCATACTATATAAAGATTTGACTTTTTAAATTATTTCACATACTGATCGAGTATTTTTTTCCACACGGCATATCCGAAAAAATTCGGATGCAACCCGTCTTGCGAATATTTTTTATACAACTTATTATCAGCTCCGCAAAAATAGGGATAGAGATCGATAAAAAAAATTGTTTTTCCATTGGCAAATGTTTTTAATTTGTCATTAAGAGCAATTATTTTTTCGCTATCAATCTTTCCCACTGTCATAATATCATTATTCACCGGCAATATACTCTGAATATATATAATCGTATCTGGAGAATTATTTTTTATCTTATCTGAAATCACTTTGTAATTCGCCAAAACATAAGCCTCATCTTTTCCTCTCAGCAAATCATTGACACCGATCATTAGAAATAATTTTTTCGGTTTTGATATTATGGCCTCGTCTACCCTTGATATTATGTCATCCGTTGTATTTCCCGAAATGCCCGCATTTATTACACACAAAGATTTAAAAACGCTACTCCAATCTTTAAGTGCAGTAATGCTATCACCCAAAAATACAATTGAACCGGAAGAAGCATTTTGAAAATTTTCGCATAGCATAGTAGAAGATGTGTATTGTTTACCGGATTGTTGCTCGATTTTTGGATATTCATTCGCGAAATAAATAGCTCCGCCCACAATTATAGCCACAATGATAATTATTCCCATAGCAACTTCTGCTCTAATTTTTTTATCCATTTTTTTATTTTAATCTTATTCCTTTAACATTATAACACAAGTTAAAAAAATTATTTTGCGTCACTGATAACTTAACTTTACAAAGTACACGCAAAAAGCCATAATAATACAAAATGAATTTTTAATTTTTAAATTCGTCTTTTATTGCAATGTTATGAAAAAATACTTTAAAAAGCCCTGGATAATAATCATACTGACAATTTTTATTATTATAAGCGGTTTTTTTCTATTTCTCAATAAATTTGGGGGCAATCCTAAACATTCAAACTCTGCTAATGGAAAATGGAATCATCTATATGCCACAATGTCTTCCTACCTTTCAACCGAAACACAATATCGCTATTTGGCAACTTATGATTGGCTTACCGGTTTTAATAGAAGCGTTAAAATCGGATGGGTCAGCGATATTCATGCCGATCGTTTTAAAAGACGTCAAGTGGAAAGTGGGCTTTTGTATCCGCGCCAATATTCCGATTATCTGTCCAAGGTTTTTGATGCTATGCGCAAGCAAGGAATAAATACTGTTATTTCCACTGGTGACAATGTGAATTCCGGCGATGATTGGTATGCAAAGGATTTGGCACGCATAGCCCACCAAAAAGATATGCATATAATCTGGACAAAAGGCAATCATGACACAATACATTCCATGACCGCCTTAGGTGTTATAGGAAATAAATATTTTTATGTTGATTATTTAAATACGCGTATAGTTGTTTTGGACGATACTGTCGGAATGGAACAAACTGGCAATTATGATGGCGGCATCGATTCAGATCAAATCAATTGGCTTCGTGAAGCATTAAAGACAAACAAACCTGTAGTTATTGCTATGCATATTCCGATATTTCAAATGCATACCGGCAAAGATACCGTTGTCATTGGAAAATATGCTGAATTAGAAAAAATATTGCATAATAGCGGAAATGTCAAAATGATTATTTCCGGACATTGGCATATTCCTTGGCAAAAACAATATGACGGACTCAATTTTTATGGCGAAGGCGCACTAACCAGAGAAGGTATGAAAGGTGATTATGCGATAATTGATTTAGGCAATTATTCAGTGGGCTATGAAACTGTTGATCAAAAATATGATCAGTCACTTTACCCAAACTAATTATTGGCAAAAAAATTAAATGCTCGGTTTGATATCAGACTGTGCTTTATCGCTAAAAATATTTTGAAAGGCTTCTTTGATCTTGTCATAATTATCACCTCTGGGAAGTAGGATATAACCGGTTTCGGCGGTTTCATCCGGCGCATAAAGCAATCCCTCATTCGAATCTTCCAATACTCGCTGATAAATTTTTGGGGCAACCATACTTTTATACAGATCGAATAAGCGGCGCATTTCCCAGAGTTGCATATTGGTTCGCACATTATTTCCCAGATTATCCAAGATGGAATTGATTTTAGAAAAATCGATTATACCCAATTGAGTAGTTTTTTGCTTGACTTGTTGCAAAATCAATTGCTGACGTTTGGCTCTTTCAAAATCACTGGTTGAATAACGAGAACGTACAAAGCAAAGCGCCTGTTGTCCGGTTAAAATATTTTTTCCGGCCGGTAAACTAAAATTGGCTCCGCATTCCGGATTTTTATTTTTACATAATGGGTATTGTGCAACAATTTTTTTTCCACTTTTTTTAGTTTGATATTTTCCGGTCGGAATTGTGTAGGTTTCGGAATCACAAACTTGAATATCTTCAAATTGAATGCTTTCATCAAATGGTTTAGAGAGATTAATCTCCACTCCGCCTAATGTATCCACTAATTGAGCAAAACCTCCGGTGCTAATAACGGCGGCATAATCAATCGGGACACCTGCAATATCACCGACCAAAGATTCCATATCCGCAATTCCCTGTCCCGATCCTTTTTCTTCCCCATAGGCGTAAACGGCATTTATCTTGCTTTTCGTGTCCTTGCCCGGATCCGTCACCCACAAATCTCTTGGAATAGAAATTAATGATATTTTATTCGCTTTTGGTTCAATACTTGCCACCATAATAGTATCGGTATTCAATCCTCCACCAGGATGATTTGCCCCAAGAACACCCAAAAGAAGAATGTTTATACGATCAGATCCTTCCCCTTTCAACTGCAAATTATCAAAACTCGCTTGGACTATGCTTCCTACCGTCTCACCCTTTACGGAAACTTTATTCAGAACACTTTCTACTTTCCAAATAGCCCGCACGCCAAAAAAAATAGCCACCAAAAGAACGACTCCCGTGGCTAACCACCATTTTCTAACTTTAATTTTTACCATCCGTCCAACGCAAAAATTTAAAAAAAAATTGATTTTTGTTAAAATAGCTACTGACTTTTTTTTGAGATAATTGCATTTTATTTTTTTTCTAAAATAAAATCCTACAAAAATACCACTGGCAATACTTGTAAGCAACGCAAACCAAATTATTCTCTGCGCCGGGCCATTGCTTTTCAACACTCCGGAAGTATTTTGAGAAACTATTGGCTTTTGTACAATATTTTTGGGGAAATTCATAACTATCGTCATTCCTTCGCCAGAAACAACTCCTTTATAGGAATAATCCGCTTGCGGACCGCCTTTGCTTTCAATTCTATCAACACAGTCAATCGTTGCTTCATGCATTCCAATAAAACACTCCTTGGTTACATTTTCACGATCAACTTTCTGAGGAAGATTTATTCTTACTTCCGGATAGCCAACATAGACCGGCCATTTATCTCCTGTAATATTCCAAAATAATTCATCGTGATCAGCTAAATATTTTATTGCTCCCGAAACCACATACCTTATGACATAAGTTTTTGTCCCTGTTACAGCCTGGTTCTCGCCGCCAATCGTAATCGCCAAATATTTTTTTTTCTTATCGGCACTTTGAAAATCAGATTGTTTAAAAAGATAAGCTTCACCATTTTCATTCACAACATTTACTCCGGTTATATGAAAAGAGAAATCGACGCCATTCAAATCTTGATAATTTAATGGAATATAACGCGTTATACCCGGCTTTGTATTATTTCCAAAGTCATATTGGATCGTTTCCGTAATTGCTACATTCGAATCAGCGCCCACATTCATATCCACATTATAAGCGGAAATATGCTCTACTCCATTCGGAACGATACTTTCCGCATCAACACGAAAAGCGAAAAAAAGCACCAATAAAAAAAAGCTTGCAAATAGTGTAAATTTATTTTTCATACTTTTGATAGTTTACATTAAAAATTGTCTCCGCGCAACTACATTATTTATAATATTGATTCATCTGAAATTACCTGATAAACTTTCAATGAAGAGCTAAATTATCTACTAAATGCTTCTGAAAAAAATAATTATAAAAATAATTCTTTGGATTATCCTGTTAATTTTTCTTGGCGGTGTTTTTTACGCCGGTTTTTTTCTTTACAAACTAAACTGTTTCGAAAATAAAATTGCCAATCCGAATAAACCGAAGGAAAGTGTCATAGATACATTGAAATCAATCACCACAAATTCCGCTTCTCCACTAAAAGGATCGGATAACGGGAGGATTAATATTTTATTACTAGGAATCGGCGGAAAAGAAAATAATGCCCCCAATCTCACGGACACCATCATGATCGCCAGTATTAACCTAAAAACTAACCAGGTTGCATTACTTTCCATTCCTCGCGATCTATATGTAGCCGTTCCGGTGTTTAATGTTCAAACAAAAATCAATGCCGTTTATCAACTGGGACTCAATTCCGGCAACAATGACGCTAAGGCGATTAAAGATACAATAAAAAACATCACCAATCTTGATATAAATTATTATGCCGTGCTTAATTTTCAGGGTTTTCGCGACATAATTAATGCCATTGGCGGAATCAACATAACCAGCAATAGAGATATTTACGATGCTACTTATCCAGGACCAAATAATAGCTATACATTATTCAAGCTTGACAAAGGTTTCCACCATATGGATGGCGAAACAGCCTTGAAATATGCGCGCGAACGGCATGATGATCCGCAAGGAGATTTTGGAAGAGCAAAAAGACAACAACAAATTATTCAAGCGACAAAAGATAAAATTTTTTCCGCAAGCACTCTGCTCGATATTTTTGCGATCAATAATCTGGTAAATGCCTTGGGAGAAAATATAAAAACCGACATTTCCACTCAAGATCTTGATGCGTTTTACGAATTGAGTAAAAAGTTGGATACCGTCAATATTAATAATATGGTAGTGGATGCTTGGAATCCTGATAGTTTATTGAAGGTTTCTCATGTCGATTTCAATGGCTTGCAAGCCTTTGTGCTCATACCGCGTATCGCAAATTATAGTGAAATCCAAGATCTTGCCCAAAATATTTTTGATTTA
>JAJYBE010000018.1 GCA_021779205.1 bacterium | reverse complement strand
TGACCGGATTGCCCTTTTTGATTTGCGCATTAACTGTCGACCAATTGATATTTCCATGAGAAACTGAAGATGCCAAATTAATTCCCGGATCCCAAGAATTAGGCCAATCAATCAAATCGCCGGAAAATATTTGTTGTTTTGCCAGTTTTCCCGGATCTGTACTATTGCCTTTTTCGCGAAAAACCATCGCTAACGATGTTACGGCGCAACCCCAATCCCTCATCAATGATTTTGAATTGCCAATTTTATTTCCTCCCCAACGAGAATCGGTTTGACTGAAATACCAATCCATAGAAGCTAAATTGGAACTTGGCTTGGGATAATTTCCAACGCTGCCGATGATTTCATCAAGATTGCTTGCCGCGCTAAAATCAAATAATTGCAATTTTTGCGCCTCGATATGTGCTAGCATTTGTTTATATTTTTCCGCATCACCCTGCGTTTGAATAAGCAAGCTTGTTTTTTGGTTTTCGCTATTTTGCAAATCATTTTTTTTATTCACCAAATCATTCTTGGCATTATCACTTTCCGCTTTTCTTTGATTTAAAACATTTTGATTATCCAATAAAGATTTTTTCACCGCCGAAATTTCATTCAATAAAGATGAAACTTTTACTCCGGATTGTTGCAAATAGTCTTGTTGATCAAAAACAGCGGAAAAATTTTTATTCGCAAGAACAACGGGAAGCGTTCCTTGTTGTTCATATTCATAATACGATTGCACGAGTTCCGATAATATTTTTTTTTGCAAATCCATTAATTTTTCTTTTTCCACAATTTCTTTTTCCAGGCTATCAATTTGTTGCGCCAAGTCTTGGACCTGTTGTTGCGTCTGTTGCAACTGCGTCACGGTCGTCTTCTGCTCGCTATTAATGCTATCAAGCTGAATAGATAGAATGTCTTGTTGTTTATTTTTTAATTTTATCAAATCCGCATAGATTGCGGCTTTTTTTTCTAATTCAATGCATTGTTTTTTAGCATCCCCGGACAAGCTATCGCAATTATTGGAATCGGCAATCGTTTTTTGAACAAAAACAAAATATGCCAAAAAAATCGGCAAAAAAAACAGTGCGTTTCTTTTAATTTTTTGCATTTTTATTTTTTTCATTGCCTTCCCTGTCAATCAAATAAATCAATCGCTCTTTCAATTCTTTTTAGGCTTTCTGTTTTTCCCAAAACCCAAGCCACTTCAAAAGGAGATGGCGATTTTTGCGCTCCGGTGAGAGCCACGCGCAACGGCCAAAGTAATTCACCGCGCTTATCCTCCGTCGCTTCCATTAAAGTTTCTTCCAAACCTTCTTTTGTCCAATTTTCAATGGAAATATTTTTCAAAATTGCTTTTGATTTTTCCAATGTTTTTTTCAAATCCGCATCATTCATTTCCTTCCAACGCAAAAGTTTTTTTTCGTAAACCAAATTATCCGCAAAAAAGAATTGATTATTTTCTCCCACATCGGACAATTTGGACAGACGATCAAGCTCGACAGCCAAAACTTTTTTTAGAAATTCCGGCAATTTTTTTTCTGCACTGGCAGTCTTAAAAAATTCTTTTTGTTCGAAAAACTGCAAAGCTTTTGCATAAAGATCGTCAATGGAAAGTTTTTTAATATACTCCGCGTTAATCCAATTAAGTTTTTTTAAATCAAAAACTGCTCCGGCCTTATGAACTTTTTCCAATTCAAATTTTTGCACCAACTCAGATAGAGAAAAAATCTCTTGTGTCTCACCTGCTCCCGGATTCCAGCCCAAAAGTGCCACAAAATTAATAATTGCTTCTTTGAGATAACCTTTTTTAATATAATCTTCCACTGCCACATCGCCTTGACGCTTAGATAATTTGGTTTTGTCCGGATTAAGAAGGAGAGGCAAGTGAGCAAATTTTGGCGCTTGCCAACCAAAATAACGATATAATAAAAGATGCTTAGGCAGGCTCGGCAACCATTCTTCTCCGCGAATAACATGCGTAATGCCCATTTCATGATCATCAATCATGTTCGCTAAATGATAAGTGGGGAAACCATCTGATTTCAAAAGAATTTGATCATCAATGAGATCGGTATTAAATTTTACTTTTCCGCGCACCAAATCTTGGGCTTCAATAATTTCTCCTTGAGGAATTTTCATTCGAATTGTATAGCGACAATTATTCTTTAAATTTTTATTGATATCTTTCTCACTAACATTATGCAAGCAATAGCGATCATACATTGGCGCTTTTTTTTCCGCAATCAAATCATTTCGCATTTTTTCCAAGCGCTCAGGTTCGCAAAAACAATAATAGGCATGCCCGTCTCTTACCAATTGATCAACATATTTTTTGTAAATTTCCAATTTCTCCGATTGAACATATGGACCAGATCCCCCAATTTCCAAGACAGTAGGATATGTTTTTGATTTTATGCTATTATTTTTTTCAGAAATCACTTCATTCAAAAAAACACCCTCATTCCAGTTAATTCCCAGCCAGCTTAAGGATTTAATGAGACTCTCCACTGAACCGTCTACATAGCGTTTTCGATCCGTGTCTTCGATTTTCAAAATAAAATCACCGCTGTTTTTTTTGGCAAATAAATAGTCATATAGCGCGGTGCGAAGACTTCCAATATGCACATACCCCGTTGGCGAAGGTGCAAATCTGACTCTGATTTTTTTTGCATCATCCATAAATTTAGCATTTTCTAACTTTAGTTTTTCTATTGCCAATTAATTAAAAATTACTTTTATCGGAAAAATAACCACCGCTTTCCAAATTCGTTTTAGGCGTTTTTTTTTAAATTCCCATGTCTCCAATTGAATTGCGCGCCAAAGCCATTCCAATCCGATTGTTTGCATAAAAACCGGAGCGCGCTTGCTTTTTCCCGTCAAAAAATCAAAGGATCCGCCCACGCCCATCGCTAAACATATTTTAGCATCTTTCTGAAAATCAAGAAAGATTTCTTGATGTGGCGCACCAAAGTTGCAAAATAAAAGACAATGGTCGGCAAGCAGCAAACGAGAATCAGCATTTTTATCCAAATCTACTCCCTCCATCTGAAGACTCGGATAAATATCTGAAATCGCCTTTTTTATCTCTTCAAACTTGCTAAGACCGTTTTTATTTATCGCTAAAAATATTTTCAGCTTTTTTCGCTCGGCAATTTTGAGAATTTTTTGCAATAAATCCACACCGGCCATCCTAACTTTTAACTGTTTTCCAAAACGCCAAAAAGCACAGCGAATACCAAATCCATCAGCGACATTAAGCGCACACTTATTAAGCACCGTCCGAAAACACAAATTATTTTGCGCCTCCAGGATAAATTCCGGATTAATTGTCGCGATTTGATGAAATTTGTCTTCGTCTAAAAAACTCTCGATTTTTTCAATAATTTCTTGCTTTTCCAAATTATCAACTCGCACACCTAGAATTTTCATACTATTTTAACGGACAACTTTCTATTAACACAAAACTATTTTTTCTTTCACTAAAATGACTCGCCATGATATCGACCGTATCAACACTAACAGCAAAAGAAGCTTTTTCGTCAACAAGCGGCTTTTTTTCCAACTCTTTCCATTTTTCTTTTCTGATTTTCCCCAAAGTAATATGCGGAGAAAAAACTTTTTTTGACACAACAAAAATTTCCAATTTTTTTTCAATCGCTTCGCAAAGATTTTTCAATTCCTCGCTTGGTTTGGCTGCCACACGAAATTCTTGCGGACTTTCAACGTTTGGCACAAGAATGATTTTTTCAAATTCTAAATCAAAAACAGCTCTATCCCTAACAGTCTCAGCTACTTTTTGGCAAATATCCAAAACCACTTCATTATCGACATACCCTAAAAAAAACAGCTCTATATGAAGGTTGTCTTCTTTGGTCCATTTTACTGGAAAAGCTTGCCATTTTGCACAGCTTCCAGCTAATCGACGCCTGATCTGTCCAGCTAAATTAATATTGATAAATATTTTTCGCTTCATAATAATATGCTAACACAAAAACCGCTCCAAAAAAAGAACGGTTTTTGTTATTTTTTTGAAAAACTATTTTTTCAGCTCTTCTTCAACAATTTTTTTCACCAAATTACCATCTGTCTTGCCTTTAAGTTTTCCCATCGCGCTTCCCATAACTTTCCCGATATCCGTCATACCACTTGCACCAACTTGAGCGATTACCGCTCTCACAGTTTCTCGCACCGCATTTTCATCAAGCTGTTTTGGCAAATAAACAGACAGGATTTCAATTTCTTTATTCTCCTTTTCAGAAAGATCTGGCCTTCCCCCTGAAAGATATTGCATAGAAGCATCTTTTCTTTGTTTCACGGCTTTTGCAACCACCTCTTGCACCTCCTCATCATCAAGTCCGCTTTCTCTTTTCTTCTTTTCAATTTCAACATTCTTGATCATCGAATCAAGCATGCGAAGAACATCCCGCCTATCTCCATCACCGCTTTTCATCGCTAATTTTAAATCATCAAGTATTTGTTGTTTTAGCATATTTTTTTCTTATTTGATCAACTTCTTTTTAACATTTCTAAAATTTTGCTCATCAAATTTACCTATTTTTTTCAAATGATTAACAACTTTTCGCACTTTAACTTTATACATCGCGCCTTGTCGCATTTCTGTCTTACTTTTTCCTTCAGAACGAAAACGCACCTTTCTCGCACGCACCAAAACACCGCTTTGTTGAATTCTGCGACTAAAACGTCTAATCAGACTTTCCGGCGATTCACGATCTTTTCTATTTACTTCAATCATAAAAACCTCCTTTCTAACAATATTATTTAAATATTTGTCCAAGGACGAATATTTTCATATAATTTAACTCCGCCAATCAGGTGCAAATGAATATGCGGCACCTCTTGCCCGCCCCAATCTCCAACCCGAAATAATAGTTTATACCCTTTTTCCGAAATATTCAAATCAACTGCGATTTTCTTGGCAACTAAAATCATTTTTCCAACTAATTCGGTATCGAAATCTTCCAAATTGTTAATACTTTCAATGTGTCTTTTGGGAATAATTAGAATATGTACGGGCGCAAGCGGATTAATATCTCGAAAAGCCAGAATATATTCATTTTCATAGACCTTGTCGGCCGGAATTTCTCCTTTAATGACTCTGCAAAATACGCACATACTTTATTTTATGTTATTTTCTTATTGCTGATTATGATCGCATTCGCCATTATGATATATAACAACATTATCGGTTTTTAATTTTTTCTTGATAATATCAACTAATTTTTCCATATCAACCGTTTCTTGCGCTCCCGTTGCCATATTTTTTATAATCACCGTCCCATCCAATGCCTCTTTTTGACCAAGAATCAAAGTTATTTCCGCGCCTAAACGATTAGCGATTTTGAGTTGCGATTTTAGACTGCCGCGACCAAAACTTTCCGCCATCAAAATACCGTTCTTTTCCAAATCAGTAAATAATTTCAAGCTTTTTCTTTTAGCCAAAATTCCCAACTGAGCCAAAAATATGCGTGGCTTTGGGGGCTTATACGCTTTAGCTTGAACTCTTTTCATTTCAACAATTATACGCTCCACTCCCATGCCAAAACCAATTGCCGGCGTGTCTTCTCCTCCCATTGATTTAATTAAACGATCATAACGCCCACCGCCAAACAACGCGCCCTGCTTACCAGCCTCCTCTCCCGACCAAACTTCAAACACTGTTTTTGTGTAATAATCCAACCCGCGCACAAGGTGCGGATTGATCGAATAAGGCAATTCCAATTCGTCCAAATATTCCAATAATGTTTTAAAATGCGAGCGACAATCATCACACAAATGATCAACGGATTGTGGCGCAATGGATGCTATCTGAGAACATTTATCCTCTTTGCAATCCAAAACTCGCAACGGATTGATAGTTAGTCTACGTTTACAATCTTGACATAATTTACTTTTTTTTGATTCCAAATAACTAACCAAAAGATCACGATAATTTTTTCGACAAACCGGGCAACCAATTGAATTAACTTGAATTTGAACTGATTTTATTCCCAATAACTGAACTAGGCGATAAGCCACTTGAATAATTTGCGCATCCAAGATGGGATCTTGCTCGCCAAATGCATCAAAATTAATTTGATGATGCTCGCGATAACGACCATCTTGAGGTCTTTCATAACGATAAACCGGTCCGGTTGAAAAAAGCTTAACCGGTTTTGACAATGTGTGCATTCCATGCTGGATATAGGAACGGCAATTTCCGGCAGTCAATTCCGGACGGAGAGCAACCTTGTCTCCTCCGCGAGTAACAAACGCGTACATTTCCTTTTCCACAATATCCGTTCCCTCGCCAATATTGCGCACAAAAAGATTTGCATATTCCATAATCGGAACATCCAAACGCAAAAATCCATAATCACGCGCCAAACGCTCGCTGACCCTGCGCACTTGCTCCCAATAGGGCTGATCCTGTGGCAAAACATCTTTCATTCCGCGAAGCGTTTGCAATAACAACGGAGCTTCTTTTGTTTTTTCCGCTTTTATTTTTTTCGGTGTATTTTTTTTTATCGCCTTGACAGATTTTTTTCCAAGAAGCTTTTTCTTTGGCATAAGCATTCGTATAAATTAATTAAAAAAAATTAAAACATTCTAATCTCGTTTAGCGGCCAAGCTCTCAGCGCCACTTCTCCGATAATAAGATCGTCGCTCACCGGCCCCCAATAGCGAGAATCAGAGCTGAACATTCGATTATCACCCATCATAAAATATTCATTATCTTTTAATGTTATCACCATATCCCCGGTCGTTTTAACCGTATCGGCGAGATATTTTTTTTCGTCAAGAATAAATCCATTTGGATTTTCCTTGTTGTATATTCTTACCAATCCATCTTTTATTTCCACCTTCTCACCGGGAAGGCCAATTACTCTTTTTATAAAATACTTGCTGGGATCTTTCGGATAGCGAAAAACCAAAACCTTTTGCCTATCTATTTTTCGAAAAGGATTAACTGAGAAAAAATTAATATTATTAAACGCAATGGCGGTTTTCTTATAACCAAATTCGTTAATAATCAAATATTGATCATTTTCAAAATTTGGTTCCATTGAAGCGCCTTGAACAAAAAACGGCTGAAACAAAAAAACTCTAATTGGCACAATAATAATAAAAGCAAGTAAAACAATTTTTATTATCTCCAAGATAAACCCCCCGATACCGACATAGCCCGATTCATCATTCTCTTTTTGGCTTTCTTTATTTTGATTTTCTTCTTGCATAAATCAGTATTTGATTTTTTTATAATTAAACCTTCAAAAAACGACGTAATCGTTAATATTCCAAGCATAGCAGAAATTTATTGTTTTGGCAAGGACTCTTTTCCCTTCTTATTGGCAAAAATTCAATTTCAAATTATACTATAAACAAAGATTGATTTACCTATTTTTTAATTAAAAAATAATTAATTCCTATGAAACTGATTATCGGATTAGGCAATCCCGGAAAAACCTACGAAAAAACACGCCATAATATTGGTTTTATTTTTTTGGATAAACTGCAAACCACTTGGAATTTTTCCAATTTCAGCTTAAATAAAAAGCTGGAAGCGGAGATTTCCGAGGGAACTTTAAATGAAAAAAAAATCATACTAGCTAAACCGCAAACATTCATGAATCTCTCCGGCACTGCAACACAAAAAATTTTAGCTTTCTACAAATTAAAACCAGAGGATTTGTTAGTTATTCACGATGACAAAGACATTCCTTGCGGAAAATATAAGCTGGCGTTTGATTCATCTTCCGCCGGACATAATGGCGTTCAAAATATTATCGACACACTTGGCACGAAACAATTTAAACGATTGCGTATTGGAATTGAAAATAATGATACCGCTTTTCCCCACGGAGAAACTAGTGATTTTGTTTTGGGAAAATTTAAAAAAACGGAAATAGAAGAGATTGAAAAAAATGAGATGAAAATTTTTGAAAAAATCTCAAATTTATTCTAATTTTTCAATTCATAGAAATCATGCCAAGATTTTTGCCATCATTGCATCAACTTGTTTTTTCAAATCTTCGGCTGTTCCATTATTATCCAGTTTAAATTCAGCGGCTCTTCCAATTTCATGAATAGAAATTTCTGTCAACTTCCCCTCTTCTTCCAGGAATTGTTCCAATGTGGCATCGGCTTCTCCTATTTTTTCTTTGCGTAATATTGTGCGCTCATAACGCAACCTTAAATCGGCAGTAACATAAACCAAGAAAAAATTCGCGCCATATTTTTTACGAAAAGGATCAACATCGCCATGCATACGAATACCATCGGCGATAATCACATTGGCAATATCTTTTTCCATATCAAGAATTAACGAATCAATAATCACGGACGGACCATAACCTTCCTTAAGCACCAGCGCCAATTTAATTAAATTATCCCGCGTAATCGGCAAATGCAAATCTTCCAATGTGCGACGCAATATTTTTGAAGTGCCATAATGTTTGGCGTTGTATTTTTCCGTCAAATAGCCGGAAACAGTTCCCTTTCCCGCACCCTTTTCTCCAATCAATCCTACAATGATTTTTTTATCCATTTTGTTTTTTTAAAAAATATAAAATAAACCAACACAAAAAAACATACACAAAAATTTATTTTATCCAAAATCAAACTAGATAGCCACTTTCACGCCTACTCCCATTGTCGAACAAAGAGAAATATTTTTTATCAATTTTCCCTTAAAAGATGCCGGCTTGGCCTTTTCTACGCTTTCCAAGAAAGCTTTGATATTTTCCAAAAGTCTTTCATCGGTAAAAGAAAGTTTTCCAACTACTTGATGAATATTGCCGGAGTTATCAGTTTTGTAGGCTGCGCGACCTTTCTTTAGAGCATCGACCGTTTCTTTAATTTTCGTAGTAACTGTTTCCGTTTTCGGATTAGGCATTAAACCTTTCGGTCCCAATATTTTTGCGACAACAGCCAATTTCGGCATCATTTCCGGTGTTGCAATCAAAACATCAAAGCCACCGTTTTGAGAAAATATTTTTCCACTTTTTATCTCCGCAATCATCTCCTCTCCACCAACTATTTCAGCACCGGAATTTTTTGCCTCAATCGCACCGATAGAAGTAATCACCGCTACGCGTTTAGTTTTTCCCGTTCCATTCGGCAATGAAACTGCGCTACGAATTTGCTGATCGGTTTTTTTCGGGTCAATTCCGGTTTTAATATGCACCTCAACCGATTCGTCAAATTTGGCGATTTTATTGTCTCTAATGAGTTGCAAAGCTTCTTCCAGAGAATAGCTTTTTTCTTTGTCCAACTTCTCCGCCACTGCACGATACTTTTTTCCGTGTGTCATATAGTTTTTGTGGTATTAGCGATTTTTTAAAATCTCCCACTGATTAAAATATTAATAAAATAACAAAAAAAATTAATTTTCAATTTTTACTCCCATCGATCTGGCTGTTCCAGCAATGATTTTCATTGCACTTTCAACATCCTCAGCATTTAAATCAACAATTTTTTTCTCGGCAATTTCTCTCAATTTTGATTGTGTAATTGTTCCAATCTTATCCTTCAACGGATTTCCCGCTCCTTTTTCCGCTCCGGCCGCTTTACGCAAAAGATCTGAAGCAGGTGGAGTTTTTAAGATAAAAGTGAAACTTCTATCCTCAAAAATCGTTATTTCTGCTGGAATAATATCGCCCAGCTTATCTTTAGTTGCATCGTTGAATTTAGCGCAAAAATCACCGATATTAATTCCATGCTGTCCCAAGGCCGGACCAACCGGAGGCGCCGGATTAGCTTTTCCCGCTTGAATTTGCAATTTAATTACTGTTTTAATTTTTTTAGCCATATTGATAATACTTTTAGATTTAATTATAATTTATTAATCTGCAAAAAATCCAATTCAACCGGAGTTTCTCGTCCAAAAATAGAAACTAAAACCTTCACCCGACCCTTTTCTTCATCCACTTCATTTACTTTTCCATCAAAATCCTTGAAGGGACCATCAATTATTTTTACCGTTTCGCCCGCCTCTATATCCATTTTATATTTCGGTTCAGAAACACCCATACGCTTTTTAAGCATTTCAATTTCACGAGGATCAACCGGAGTTGGGGTTGTTCCGAGACCAATAAATCCCGTAACATTCGGGGTATTACGCACAACATACCAAGAGGCGTCCGTTACAATCATATCAACTAAAACATACCCGGGATAAATGCGTTCTTCGATAATGGTTCTTTTCCCGCCTTTAATTTTAATTTTTTTTTCTATAGGAACCATTACATCAAAAATAAAATCCTGCATATCCATTGATTCAATTCTCTGTTTTAAATTGCGAGATACATTGTCTTCGTATCCGGAATATGTATGGAGAACATACCAGGATCTTCCGTGATGTTGCGATTGTTTTGCCATTGTTTTTTGCCTAAAAACTAATTATTACTATTTTAAAATAAATGTTTTTAATAAATACTCAAACACAAAATCTAGACCACCTAAAAAAAGCGACAATACTAAACTGATTCCAACCACCGTTATCGTGTAACCGATTGTTTGTTGTTTGGTTGGCCAATTCACTTTAGAAAGTTCCGCCTTGGCTTCCTCTAAAAATTTAAAGGCTTTATTTTTTCGCATAAACCTTTTTAAGCTTTTTTAAAAGCCCCTTTGGGCTTTTTGCTTCTCTATATTAAAACATCCCTGATTTTTTGTCAAATTTCCATATCCCAATAGCAATCGGGATTGCTCTAAAAAAGAATTTTTTAATTTTATTTTTTCGTTTTTCTTTTTCCAAGAAGGGTTAGAGATGAATGCCTAAAATCAAAAACTCCTTATTATATTTTTCCAATTTTTGCTCGGTTTTTATGAATTTGCTTATGCTTGGCGACACTTATAATTCTAGTATTCTTCTTCGTTGTTTTTCCGCCTTCTGCAACAGGTATAACATGATGTAGCTCCTCGCCTTTTAGCAATTTTCCTTTTTTCTTTTTCAATTTCTATCCAATTTCTTCCACCTTTTTATTTTTTACAAATGTATCCGGTTTTTCTTGTTGAGAAATTTCTGTTGTCACTCGCTCGCCAAGCATATTAAAAATCAATTCCAAGTCATTCATATGGTCGCGTAAATTTTGTCGTTTCAATCCTTTAATTTTTTTATATTCGCTCGGTGTTAAACCGAAAGTAGCTTTAGAAGTTTCAGCGGTCAAAATTTCATATTCTTTTTGTTCTTTATTATAAAAAAGCGGATTGAGAAAAAATATTAAAAGTAAATAAATTATTTCACATAACGTTTGCTCACATGCAAAGTTACGTCACAGATTAATTTATTATTTTGTTAATATCGCCTTACTTAATTATACCACTAAACCTGCCATTTCGTCAGCGCAATTTTTGAACCGGATATGCCGTGTTATCGGATATTTATTTTATTTTTCCGGTTTACATCACGCCTTTAACTTCTTTCTCCAGTCGTTCCAAAAATTTTTCAAAAAATTCAAGTCGCTCCAAACATATCTCTTTAGCTTTTGCAGTATTCAATTTTTCCATCAAAAACTTCACCTTTGTCTGATACTCAATCTGCGGGCTATGTTTGGTTTTATCTTGAATGCGTCCGTTAATTTTTCCACCGAGATTGTCCTTGATATATTCATCTAAGTTCACATTGGCATATATCTTGGCATTATTTCTTCCAACCCATATATAACTACGAGCCACGCCAATTGCGCCAACAGTATCGAGCTTATCAGCATCAAATAATATTTTAGCCTCAATAGTCTTTGGCTCGTTACCAGTCCTATATCTGTGCGAAACAATACACTCCTGTACTTGTTTGATTTTATTGGCGGAAAAATTAACTTTCTTTAGAATAGGCAAGCACATTTGCGCACTTAATATAGCATGATCTGTTTTACCGCTTTGGTCATTATCTTCTTTTACACGTGCAATATCATGCAAAAGTGCGGCCGCCCTCAACACATCTAGGTCAACATCCTCGCCTTCAGCTAAATGCAGGGCTAAATTATATACACGCAAAATATGATCCATGTCATGTGCTGAGCATAAAAGTTCGCGTTCAACCTCTCCTTGAATTTTTTGAAAAATTTTTTCTTCCATATGTTTTTTTAGAATTAGCTAGGCAAAATAAAATAAATTTCATATAACTCGTTTATATGCGAACTTGTTGTTGAATAATTACTGAAATTTGCAGATTCGAAATTTTAGTATTATTCAGCTGATGTAAACTTATATACCAAATATAGCATATTTTATGAACCCGCAAGAACTTCAAAAGCCTTAAATAACATTTCCCTAATCAATACGTAATAATTCTTTCACTTTCCTAGTTAAATCGGATGGTATAATTTGCGTTTTTACAAAAAAAGCGGCAACGCCCGCCCCTTCCACTCTTCGTTGTGTCGCAAGACTGACAGATGCAGAGATAACTATAATTGGAATATTTTTTGTTTTATCATCAGCTTTTAGCTTTTCAACAACTTCTTCTCCGCTCATTGCCGGCATAACCATATCAACAATAACCAAATCGAAATTATTATTCAACGCTTCTTTAACTCCCCATGCTCCGTTTTTTGCAGCAGAAACTTCAAAACCTGCCTTCTTAAGACTGTCACCAAACATATCCACAAAAATATCTTCGTCTTCTATCAAAAGAATCTTAGACATAAAATTTTTGCAATTTAATACAGTTCTCTCTTATTGATATAAATATACGCTTATTTTAAAAATAATGCAATAGTTAGCTAAAAATTTTAGCACAAGCAACTTTAGTTATTCATATAATTTAAAATTACTTTTACTCTTTTTTCATAAACCGGAATCTTGTTAACTATAATAGGCGGCCAATATTCAACTTCGGCTTTTTCTATATTAGGATAATTCTTTAAATACTCCGTAATCTCATTATTGTTTTTACCCAATAATCCTTTTTTAAGCGTTTCCGCGTCTAAGCTTGTTTGATTAGAAGAAATATTAACATTCATACTGAGCGTATTTGCCTTAAAATCAGCATTAACCTTTCCGTAATCCAAAATTATCGCATCAGTATTTTTATTTATAGTTCCATTATTAGATTTATTGATAATAAAACTAGCCAGACTTTTTATATCGGCTTCCGAAAAAACAATAGCTCTGGCTTTGGCCTGCGCTTTTATTTCAAAATCATTAGTAACCGTTCCCGAAGATGCAGATGGAACATAGGCTATATCCCCAAGAGAAATCGCATCATCCAAAATCACTGTTCCTTCTTGAGCAGAATCTTTTATTTTCTTTTTAATGGAAGCGCTGGCATCTAAAGAAATTTTATCTTTGGCAGCACTAAGATCCTTGTCGGATATTATTTTAGAATTATTAGATCCGTTTCCACCCCCCAACATTGCCACGGCAGATTTGGCATAGATCTTTGAATATTTTTCACTATTACTATCCTTAAATCCCGGGATAGAAAAATTACTTGGTCCGATATTGTAGGAATCTCCCGCTTCATCAGCAATAACCTCCGCTTCAATTATCCCCGGCTTGGTATCCGCGCCAACTTTAGTCATTCCCGGAACAACCACATTGGAAACGAGTCGAAATAATTTTTGATTATCGCTCAAAAATCTCGTTGTGGCAACAAGCACTTGCGACGATGAACTATATTCATTATAAATTGTTATTTTTCCTTTAGCTTTTTGATTAGAAACATTTTTAAGTCCGGTAGCATTGAAAGTTTCCGAAATATTTTCATCAAAATCCAATATTCTTCCGGGAATTGTCATCTTATCTTGATCAATACTATTTTGAGAAACATCTACGGAAATATTTCCATTTGTCGATTTGATGTCTTTTTTGGCAGAAATGGTAATCGTCGCTTCCGGCAAAAAAGCATATGCGCCATAGCCAAATCCTCCAATCAGCAAAACAAAAAAAATAACTCTTAAAAATTTCAGTCCTCTCTTTTTTTTGGGCTCTTTTTCTGTTTTTTTCTTTTTGTCTTCCGGTCTATCCTCATCTTCATTTCTATCGGAAAAATTATTGGAATAAAAAAAATTCTCGAGTTGCTCTTCTTTTTTATCCACCTTTTTCTGTGCAGAAAAATCGTATTTCACCAACTCATCATTATTCCTTTTCTTTCTTTTTGGCACGAAATTATAAACATCATTTCTTTTTTGATTTTCCGGCTTGACCGGAGCGGAAACATCCATTTTGGATATATTTTTTTTAGGCAAATAGCTTTCTTGATAAGATTTATCTTCCAATAAATAATCCGCGCCACTTTTTGGATATGCTGCCGGCAACATTTTTGACTTATCATTATCTTTTTCTACTTTTTCAAACTTATTCGGATGCATACGTACATTCTCTTTTTCGGCATAGCTAAAATATTCCGCCGATCCTATTTCATCTAATCGACGATTATTATGACTATTTCCTTGCAACTGTTGTCTTTTCAATTCCACTTTTTTTCTGTCTTCATTTTTTTCTTTTGACTCATCCAATTCAGCGCCCTCCTCATTCATATCATAATCATCCAATTTATCTTGAAATAATATTCCCGCTTTTTCAATAAGTCTCTTTCCCAATTTATCCTGAGTAACAATGGCTATTTTTAACTTCAAGCCATCAGCTTCTTTACGCAAAAGCTTCAAATTGACAATACTTTGAATCAATGATGCATTTTTTGGGGCAACGATAACAGCCTCATCGGTTTCAACGCTTCTTAATTTTTCCACGATAGAAGTTATCTCCTCATCAATGTCCACATATAATGTCTGATGCATAAATATGTTATAAAAAAAATTATTTTTGAATCATTTTTACCGCCCTACGCAAAATTCCCGCCAAAACCTTCTCTTCTCCGACCGCCTCCAATACCAAATTAGCCAGACCCATCGGTGTAATATCTTGAGGATCTCTTAACTCTCGCGTTTCATCAAAAATATTAACCACATCCTTTGGTTGCAAAAAACTCACTTCGACATCTTTTGTAAATGGAAGATTTTTTGTCCATTGTCTGGAAAGAAGTGCTTTTTTAATCCCCGGCAATCCCGATCCGCCACCACAAAGAAAAATACGATGAGGCAAAAGGTCATTATCAGAAAATTCAGACAAGGATAATTCCACTCCGCTAAGCCAAACATTACAATCATCAAAAAATTTCTTCTCCAATTTTTCCGTAATATCCCTGCCCAACTTTCCTTCTGCATATTTAATTTTAAAATTTTCAGCTTCTTCAAATCCGATATTCAGTTCCATTGCCAATCTTTTTGTAAATGCCCGGCCACCCAAGGCGAACATTTTCGTACCCTCCAGGCCACCATTGCGCACAAGAGCAATATCGGTTGTTCCTCCACCTATATCAATAAAAATTGCACCGAAATCAACAACATCATCTATTCCCATAGATTTTGCTACAGCATACGGTTCAGCGGCAATACATAGCAACTCCAATTTTAATTCGTTGGCAATTGTTTGCAATGCTCCCAGATGCACCATTGGCGCATAAGCATTAAAAACAGCAATAGACACATCCTTGCCTTGAAAACCCAGCGGATTGGTAATTTTATAACCATCGATTCTAACATCAACAATTGCCGCATTAATCAATTTCACTTCAATCTCGCTATGTCCGGTTTCCCATGCTAATTGTTGGCGAATGCGATCAAAAGCCTTCCATTGAACTTTTTGAATAATATTTTTTAATTCAGGAAAGTCAATCCGCACTTCCGGCTTTATTCTCTCATAATGAACGGTTGTTGTTGTGCCCTTGACTAATTCTCCGGCAATCCCAATAATCGCTTTTTCCACTTTTTTAATTCCCGCCATTGCCTTGGCTGCTTCAATCGCTCGCGCGCAATTTTCAATAACACCCGAGATATCGGAAACAGCACCGCTATGCATATCTTTAATTCCTTGTCTCGATCTTCCCACTCCCCTGACAATCCCCGTTCCATTTGACGCATCAACTTTAAAAACCAATGCCTTAACGACTTCCGTGCCGATGTCCAGTGACAAATAATATTGCGATGCCGATTTGTCCCTGCCTAATATTTTAGAAAAAATTCCCATCTCAAAATTTTTATTTTATTTTACTCTTTAATTATAAAATAAAAAAAAGTTTAATACAAATTTTATTCAAGTCAAAAATAATTTCATCAAAATGACTAAAAAAATTAGACATCAAAATAAGCTTCGCGATATTGCTTTGCTACATTTTTCCAACTCATTTTTTCAGCAATTTTACGACTTTCCACACCCATATCTTCAACTAATTTCGGATTGTTGATTAATTTGTCCAATTTTTCCGCAATATCGGCGCTATTTTTGAATTTAATTATAAAACCGTTTTTATTTTCAAAAATCAGCTCGCTCGCCCCGCCGGTATTCGTCGAAACCAAGGGCAAGCCCGTTGCCAATGCTTCAAGCATTGCATTACTCATTCCCTCGTTAAGCGAAGGAAAAACAAACAAAGTCGCTTCTTGGTAATATGGTAAAACTTTTTCATGCGGAATAATCCCGACAAATTCCACATTTTTTTCCAGTTGCAATTTTATTACCATTTCCTCCAGTTTTTGACGCGCATTTCCATCTCCCATAATTTTCAAAAGTATTTGCGGATATTTTGGCGCAAGTATAGAAATAGCTTCAATTAAATAATTAATGCCTTTTCGATCTGTCAGCCTTGATGCTCCCGGAGTAATAATAAATTTATTTTGTAACTGCTTTTTTCCTTCTTTTGGCTTAAATTGATTTGTATCAATACCATTGTAAATAATTTCGATAGCTTGCCTTGGAGCTGACTTATGTGCCAATTTTCTCAGTCCTTCGCTGTTGGAAATAACTTGTTTGGATTTTTTCCAAATAAATTTTATAAGTGGCGCAATAAATTTATACAGGAAAACAAAGCGATCACTATAATAAGGCACATCCGATCCGCGCAAAGAAACTATATACGGCAATCCAAATTCACATTTGAGAAGCATCGACAAAAAACCGCAAGGAACAGTAAAAAAAGAATGAGACAAATCATATGGCTGTTTATTTTTTTGGGCAAATTTAACTAATTTTCTGGAAAAAATATATGCTCGCCAAGAATAGGCTAGTAGATTTTTTTGCGATTGAAAATGCAAATTGGCTTCATTTTTTCCAATTGGCAATTTATGCAAACGAATATTCTGTCCGATTTTTTCCAAATGATATTTTTCATCCACGGAAGATGTGACTAAATCAACTTCCAAATCAGACATATTGGAAAATTCCTGTAAAATACACTTTGTCGCATTAGCTGCTCCTCCGCCAAGCGGTGGATACTCATAATTTAAAAACAATATTTTCATAACTTTAAATCAATACTACAAAGTGGCTCGCCCGATACTTTGATAATCAAAATTAAGTTCTTTCATTTTTTTCGGATCATAAAGCAAGCGACCATCAAAAATTATAGCTCGTTTTAAACGTTTTTTTATTTCATCAAAATCAACACTACGAAATTCTTTCCATTCCGTGATAATCAATAAAGCGTCCGTTTGATTAATTGCCTCATATTTATCTTCAAAATAAGTAATATTTTCATTATCCCCAAAATACTCCGTTTTTTTTGCCATCTTCATTGCCTCGGGATCATGCGCTTGGATTTTTGCTCCACGAAGAATTAAATCATTGATAATTGTCAGTGCTGATGATTCACGCATATCATCGGTTCCCGCTTTGAAGGCCAGTCCCCAAACAGAAAAAACTTTACCATTCAAATCTTCACCAAATTTATCGACAACCATATTGCTAAGAACATGCTTTTGCCTTTCATTAGTAGCCAAAGTCTGTCTAAACATTTCTGCATCATAGCCATAATCTTTAGCTATTTTAATAAGCGCCTTAACATCTTTCGGAAAACAACTGCCACCAAATCCCGGTCCGGCAT
>JAJYBE010000063.1 GCA_021779205.1 bacterium | reverse complement strand
ACAATTTGATTTCGCTCGGGCGTGGCGGAATTCCCCCCAAACCCCCCTTCCGCCACGCCCTCGCGGGGACGATTCTTTTTTTCGGCGGAATTTGAGGCTGTGCCAATTTCATTGGCGCGCCACCCTATTTATTTTCTTCTCGCTTTTTCACTAACGATAAACATATCATAACATGAAAAGCCGATCCGATACATCCCTTGTAAAAAATTTCTTTTTGCCAAAACCATGGGCAAAATCGTTCCTCAAATTCATTCCCAATTTTTCCGTAAGCACTAATCTGAAATAAAAAGCCATGTTTTGGCCCATTCCGGAAAAAACATTCTCAATAATATTCCCTTGTCCTTTCAATAGCTGGCAAAGCGTGAGACGATCATATCCACCGAGATTATTCGGTCTCAAAATGATACCACCGCAATTTTTTATCAATTCTCTGGTTGCACTTTCTATCAACGGATTAAATAAGTGAGAGGCAACAAGATAATCATTATCCCAATATGCCGAAATTGCTCGTTCTAAATATTCTTTATTGTCATTTCCAAAAAGCGTTGAATTGCTAAAATATTCCGTGATGTTTTGTTTAGAAACTCGCTTTTTCAATTCATCCGTTGCCAGCGTTAGAAAAAACGAGCCAAATTGAAGATATTGCGAAGCATATCGCTGAAAATGATTGTCATAATCTTCCTCAAGTGTAGAAAGTTTGGCTATCGGTATTCCGTCATCGGAAATAACTTGCGTCGTGCATAAAAATTGCAACGGGTGCTTTCCGGAAATATCTTTCAATTGTTTTTCCACCGCTTCCTTTTTCGGCAAAAAATTAATTACTATTTTGGCAACGATTGTTTCTAATTTGCCTTGTTCCTTATCGCCAAAAATTGCTTTCAAAAAATCGTCAATATCTTTTTGCTTAATTTCCGTTGTTACGGAAATTTCTTTGAGTGATTTATTCCAATCCAAATCCAACTGACCAATTTCCTGAGAAAGTCTTTTGTTCGCTTTTTCGGCTTCTGCGAAACGATTTGCGTATTTTCTGTATATTTCATGTATCTGCTCGTAGGCGTGGGTTTTTAATAATGCATCAGAGTTTGATCGTTCGTTTGTTTTCAGTGAGTTTTCCAAAACACCCAAAACACGCATAAGATTTTTTTCATCTTTTTCTATTGCATAATATTCGGCAAGCAGAGAAACGGCATTTTCCGCAAGCCAAACATCTTTTTCAACTCTTTTTAATCTATCCTCTAAATCTTTAATTAACTCCGTTTTTTCTGTTCCGCTAAGCGAAATTTTTTTGCCAAAATCCAAAATAAGCCACTTGAAAGCAAAACCCCACAATCCTGGCTTATCGTCTGTTGTCGCTTTTTTCTCAAGATTTATTATTGTTTCTTTTACTTTGGCGATTTTTTCTTGATTGTTAATTTGTATTGCCAAAACCAACGCTCTTTTGATTTTCGTTTTGCAATCAAGAGGATCGGCTAACGATTTTTCGCAAATCGCAATGTTTGAATCAATGACTATCTGAAACAAATCAATATCAGCATTTTTGTTTATGACTTTTGGCGAAAAATCAACGACTAAATCGGCGTATCTTGATGAAAGAATAGGATTTTTGGTTTCTATTGCCCTTTTTGCCCAATACTTTAATGTCTCCTCGTCTATTCTTTTAATGCTTGGATATTCAACCATTTGCCCTTGTTGGTTTGGCAAAATAAACATCGGTCCGTGATAAGTTTCCCAGCCAGAATTATCATTTGGATATTCCGCCATAAAATCAAAAGCCATTTGCTCTGCTATATCCTCAATGGTCGGCTTGTAATTGGTATCTTTTGCTAGAATATCTTTGATTGCTTTGGCAATATCATGCTCGCCATTATAAGACGCGAGAGCTTTTTGCTCTCGGTCTAAATTTTCAAGATAAGTTTTGATTTCGTTACGGATCATAATCTTACGCCTTTAGTACATTACCGATTTCCTTTTGCTCGATTGTGTGTCTTGCACAACATCTCGCAATTTTTAATATCACTCTTACCGCCCTTGCTCCAAGCCGAAACATGGTCGGCGTCCATATCGCTCAAACTCCAAATTTTCGCTTTGTTTGCGTCATGCCCAATGGCGCAATGCGAGCAATTTGATACACCCTTTTTTTCTGCTTTGGCAGTTTGCGTTGCATAAACCGATTTTTTAGTTGCTTCATCAAAAATTCGGACTTCAAGCAATTTTGTATCAACAGAACCGCCTAAAATAAATTCAAAAATGCCTTTGCGGTTTTTGATATATGGATCGCCATAGAGTTTACGCACTTCGGCTGACACTTTCTTGGGATCATAAGATTTTTTATGATACTGCTCATACAGTCGTCCCCATTCTAACCCCTGCATTTCACTTTCAACATCTATAAATACACTAGAAATCCAATCAATCACGCTGTTAAAATATTTTTTTAACTCGTTTATATTTTTGTCGTTGCGATGACTACTCATGTAATCATCAATATTTCCTTTACTCACCCAATCTAAAGCTCTCTCAAAAAATGCCTGTCGATTTGCACTGCCTTTTATGTAAGCGCTCCATTTTTGAATATTTGAATTTTGGCTATTGCTAAACTCCTCTTTGCCCAATGTAACAAATGGCCCGGAATAAATCGCATTTAACAATTCTTGAGGAACAAGCGGAACTCCAGCGATGTTGATCGTTTTAAACCATTCTTTTATTTGGCTTTCTGTTCCTTCACATTCATAAATTAGCAATTTAGTTTCCAATATTTTATCTTTTTTGTCTTTTGCCATTCCGCCGAAATACTGCTCCATTCCATTTTCGTCTTTAACGGCAAACTTATCTGTTACAAATCGTCCAAGGCTGGTGATTCGCTGTTGTCCGTCTAAAACTTCCAATTTGTTTTCAGAAGCCTTATTAAAATAAATCAATCCTATTGGATAACCCTTGAGGACTGACTCAATGACGGCCATTTCTCTTTTGCCGCCGTCAGACGCATAAATATAGTTGCGTTGATATTCTGGCTGAATAGTCAGCTTGCCAGCCAAACCAAACAAACCCTTGCCTTCATAATCGTTATATACAAATCCTTCGCAAATATCTTTAACAGTAATGTTAGTTTTTAAAATTGTAATCATATAATTTTGTTAATTGATATCGGGTAAATCTCTTAATCTTTTACCTTTATATTGCCAATAGGCCGCCCCTTGATATGCGCCACTTTCGTTTAACTCTCCTTTTCGCTCGTATATTTTGTAGGTTAGCGGTGCAAGTTTCCAAATTTGTTCGCCATATTCCACTTCTCGCTCGCCAACCACTTTCGCCGTGATTTCTTTGTCAGCGATAAAAACAATTTCTTCTCCGTTCTTAATCCCTTTTTTATAAAAACTAAACCTTGCTCCTTGCTCTCTTGCTTTTGAAACTTCGTCAAATTCCTTTTCTTTATTTACATCTTTGGGATAAATTACTTTGCCATCGAACGATAATAAAAGTTGTCGCACCAAATCATAATCAAGAGCAAATAATTCACTATCACCAACACGATGTTTGTTAAAAATTTCCTTTAAGAGATTTTCTTTGTCGTTATAATCTTCAAGTTCAATCGCAAAAAATCTTTTAAGCCCAGAAACATTATAGTATCCATTTGCCTCAAGAAAACGCATTCGTTCTTGAAAATTAGCATTGCCAGTTTGGCCTATCTTTATCAAACCAGAAACGGCTGTTGTCATTATGTAAATAATTCCTTTCATATTATTTCTTATGTTTAATTAAAATACGAGCAAATTGCGCCTTACCGCTTATATAAGTGCAATCCGTTGCACTTTTTGCATTATTCATTAAATGTTCTCGTTCTCCTCGTACATTAGAATTTCCTAAAATTTCAAATTGGTCAGGATTATATTTATCAAGAAATGTAACCGGCACACCCATCACACCTTTATAATCACTTGGTATTGCATCTGTAAAAGGTACTTCTATTGCATTGTAATTATCGTATTTATCATACGACTTTTTTCCTTTAATTTCTTTATGTTTGCTATACTTTAAATTCTCTACCATTGTCATGAGTGGCAATGGTTGATGTCGGCGTCCATGGTCAAGATTAGTGAGCCACAAACAATTATTAGTGGCGACGATTCTGTTTCCGTCTTTATCTATCCGTGCTTCTGATCCGTACAATTCGTAAGATTCAGGCACAATAAATCCAGAAATCCACCTTCCCATTCCATTGCCGAGCCATGCTCTATTTTCTTTAATTTTTTGGAATATCTCTCTATAAGTTAGACAATTAATATTGCCGATTATTAAAAATTTTTTATTATAATTATCTTATTAAAAAAGAGGATAAAACAGGATTT
>JAJYBE010000017.1 GCA_021779205.1 bacterium | reverse complement strand
CATCTAATTCAAACTCCAATCCTGAAAAATTATCCAAAACTCTAACTCCTTTCGCCTCACTTTTTGACACTCCGACAAATTCTTTGAGCTTAAAGCGCATATAATTTTTCAAAATATTTTCATCATCAAAATTAAGTACGCTTGTTTTTTTTGCCGCTTCCGGCAATTCAAATTTGGCCAAAATGATATTTTCCAAACTGCCAAATCTTTCCAAGTGCGATTCATTAATCCCGGTGAGAATCGCATAATCAGGAGCCACCAAATCACAAAGTTTTTCAACTTCCCCTTTTTTGTACGCCCCCATCTCCACGATAAAAATACCATTTTCTTCGAACGATTTTGGATTTTTCAAAATAAAATCGGCAATGCCAATATCCGTATTGATATTTTCCAAAAGCCTGATCACGCGAAATTTTTCACCCAGAATTGACGATAAAATTTCCCGCGTCGAAGTTTTTCCATAGCTCCCCGCTATTCCAATCACGATAAGCTTTTCCCGATTGTCTCGCAAGATTTTTTTTGCTTTTTGAAAAAGCCTGTCTTTCAAAAAATGATCGACTGGCTCAATAATCCAAAGCGTGAAAACAATAGCTGCTGGAATTAGCGGGATTAGAATAATCAAAAATAGCAGTCCCAAGACACCCCAAAGCCCAACAGAAAGCAATATTATGGCCAAAAGCATCAACACTGTAAGCACATAGATCAATCGGGCCTTTTTCGTCCATACAAGCTGCGCTCTTTTTTCCAACTTCCACCACGCAAAATGCGAATAGGCAAAACGTAAAAATTTTCGTGCGTCATAGAGCTCGGCTTGAAGAATATAAATTAGATTTCGAATAATCATTTGATATGTTTCAATAAGCGGACTAAAAAGCGGGTGGCCTGCTCGTAATTTTAATTCTCCTTATATCATGAAATGCTTGAGATTAACTCTTGCATAGCGAATCACACTTCCTTGGAAAAAATCCCACCAAACCTTTCCGGCTGATCAATAAATGAAAAATGCCCCGCGCCAGAAATCACAAACAATTTCGAACCAACTATTTTTTCCCGCATAAGCTTAGCTTGTCTTAGCGGCGTAGCCTGATCATTTTCTCCCCAAATAAGCACAGTTGGGGTTTTCACTTTTTCCAGATCTTTCGTCAGATCATCATGGATAATTTTTTTATAACTCTCCGTCATTTTCCCGGCTTCAATATAGTCCACCGAATCAATTGCCGAATAGATTTTTTTTCTAATCCTGTTGCGGAAAATACTTAGCCCGGGAAACAAAAAAATGACCTTGAAGATTTTGGCAATAATTTTATATAAAAATATTTTCAGCCCTCTTTTTCTAATTCCCGCAGAATCAACAAGAATGGCTTTTTTCGCGGTGCCACCGCCGGAAAGATATTTAATAATTATGCTTCCCCCGACAGAATGGCCCGCGAGAATGGGATTTTTTATTTCAAGCTTGCTCAAAAAATTATTCAAAAAATCTGCAAAATCCACCACGCCCCAGGGCATTTTTGGCAAATCACTCCCGCCAAAGCCCGGCAAATCCAGTGCGACAAAATTAGGCAAATTCGCAAAAACACTTTTAAGATGCTCGGCTCGCGAACCCCAGCCATGCAAAAATACAATCGCCCCGTCTCCTTTCAAATCGTCGCTTTGAAAATAGCGAATATTCAAATTATCAACAATCACTTGCTTTACCAGCATAATTATTTCTTTTTAATATAATTATTCTACCATCCAGCCAAACTAAAATCCACTCCGCCATGGCGGAGTGGATTTTGCCTTCCAATATTCCTCTTGCTTCATTTTTATACTTATTGAACAGGAGTTGGAGCGGTTGTTGAAGTGTCACCTGGAAAAGCTTTTTTCAATGCCACTCTTGCCCTTTCCATTGTTGCCTTGAAATCGGCGAAAGCCTTGTCCACTAATGCTTTTCTCGCTGTGATCAGTGCTTGAATTTGAGCATTCACCTTAGTCACATTTTGCCTGTCCCCTTGCGCCTTGGTGCGATTTGCAAGCATTCCGGCGCGAAAGGTCGCCATCACGGTTTTAGCGTCTTTTCCAGCCGCACAATCAGCCTTAGCGGTATCAAGCAGCGCTTGCCTGGCAGCTTTTACATCTCCAAGTAATTGATCCGCTTGACCATTTCTAGTTGCGATTGCCGCTTGCACGCCAGCTTGAAAAGTCTTAATCGCACCGTCCACGGCACCCTGTCTCGTTTCAATCGCCGCTCGGGTTGTCACTTCAAAATCAGTCACTGCTTTTTTTTGTTCTTCAGTCTGCGCTCGCTCCTCCAAAGCTTTGAACTGCGCATCTCGATTAGCATTCCAAGCCGCACGCTGGGAATTTAACTTAGTTTCATTTTCAGTTTTTTTTGCTGTCCAGTTAGCCAACCTCTCTTGAGTTCTGATTTGAAACTTGTTTTCCGCCTCAGTCGTTTTCTGAGAAAATGCATCAGCCCGCTCGGAAATTCTATCACAGACATTTGCGCTTACTTCCGCTTTTTTATCCGCAATTTTTTGTTGGACATCGGTTTTTCTCGTAGCAGTATCTCCGCTCGCAGCACCAACGCCATTGCCACCCACCGCCCAAGCATTGGTCGAAAGCAGCGTGCCAAAAACAACCAGTCCGGTTAGTATTTTTTTATAATTGTTGTTCATAGGTTTGGCTTAAATTATTAGAGTCCGCACTATCATCAGTGATCGCTTTGACTGAATCAGTGTCGCTAGTCGCTTGCGCTTTTTCACTATCTGCACCGCTAATGATTGCATCCACCGTCGCGTCTACTTTTCCGGTTGGCGCAGGAGTTTGAACGGTCTCGGCGCTAGTGCCAGTTACTGGCTTTTCCGCTGGAGCTTGAGTTACTTTTTGCATCGGCGTGTTGACAGATGCGCTTTTTGTTCCGCATCCCGCCAAAAAAATCATTCCCGCCACCAATGCGCCCAAAGATACAACTTTTTTTATTTTCTTTTGCATAAGTTTTTTAATTAACTAATTAGCTTTAAATTATTAGAGAGAAATCGACCATTCCCCTTTCTATTTTATTCGATGCAACAATCAATTGCTTTTCTTACCAGTTCCCGCAGTTTTCCCGTAAAGCCCAATGGATTTTTGTCATTTTTATTCAAAGCATTTTCCGGAATTTTCTCAATGCCTAAGTTTTGCATTTCTTCCATTCCCGCCACTTCTTTCACATCGTTCGTTCCAATCAATTTCATATTGAGCGCCCAGAACATCCCATAAAGATCGTAGGATTTGTGAAATAACTCCTGCGCCTCCGCCTTATTTCCCATCCCCTGCTGTTTTGTGCCCACCTCCATAAGCCTCATAGAAGCCGCCAGCAAATGCTTGGAGATGCACCAAACCTCTCCCTCATATTCCTTGATAATTTTGCGCAAAAGTTCCCCGCGCATTTTCCGCACTTCTTGCAACAAATCAAAATATTCACTTTTGCCGGTTTTTTCCGCCGTGAAAAAGAAGTGCTCTTCGATACTGATGAGATTCATAATCGCCAAACTCAAATCCTGATCCGATGACAAATCCATCTTGTCTTGTTTTTTCATCTGATCTATTTTCTCCACAAAGTCATTAAGGCTTTTGATTTTGTTTTCTTCCATATTGTGTTGCAAATTACAAATATGTACAAATATACAAATTGTAAATATTTATTTACTGATTATAAAAACTTGCCGCTTTTAATTCAAGGATTTTTTTGATGAATGGCAAGTTATGCTTTTTTAGTTTCGGGTTAAAAAATAAAACGCGAAACTCAACAGCATTAGCAGTCCGACCGGGATCACCACTTTTTGAAAGGGAAAATAGACTTTGCCACCATTTTTCTTTTTTAATTTAAAATGCCACATTCCAGCGAAATAGAAAGCCATGCTGCCAAAAATAATTCCCAGTAATAGTTTGTCCACGCCCCAAAAACTGTGCCGCGCTTGACCCATGAGGCCATACCAATAAAGCGGTGCGATCGTGAGCATATAATAACCCGCGCACACTGCTAGCGCATTTCCCTTGGAGTCAATTTTTTTCTTTTTTAGCCACTCTAAAGTCCATGCAGAGAGCGCCACGAGCAATGCGCCAATCCAAAGACCGGTTACCGTATCGTCAATCCCCAAATAATGCGAAAGTTCAAGTCCCGCGCCCACTGCCACCACGCAAACAGGGCAAAAGGCACTCACCGGAAACGCACCAAAAAACAACCATAAAAGTGGCAAAAAGTAAAAGTATTTTTTAGTTATTTTGAGTTGTTTCACTGATTTTGTCCTTAAAAAATTGTGTTATTTCATCTTGCCCGAGATAGCACTTATCCGCCGTCCAAAGAAATGGCACCGCTCCGACATTATTCTTATCAAACTGGTTGCAAGTTTCTTGCTTCTTCACCATTAAATCAGCATTTGCCTTGTCATGGTTAACTTCCCGCTCCGAAAAATCTACTTTCGCTTTGACATCGTTATCGGCAATATATTTCTCCACAATCTGGCAATGCGGACACTCCTCGCCGTAAAACAAAATAATCGCAGAATTGTCCGTCACTGCAACTGGCTGATTGGCGCAACCGCTAAAAACAAATATTCCAAAAAATAAAAAAACGCCCAATATGATTCTTCTCATAAAAAAACGTGATTAGCTCAATTAGATTCCAACTCTATAAATTATACCAGCGAGAAGATTATCCTGCAAACTCTTGCACTTTTCCATGTCATATTTAACAATAAAAAACAGCCCCGATTGCTCGGGGCTGTTTTTTTGAAGTATCAGAAATAGATTAATATCTCTTTGCTCCGCGGAAACCGCCATCATTGCCGCCTGGTTTTCGGAAACCGCCAGTTCTTGGTCTTTCCTCCATTGGACGAGCTTCGTTAACAGTCAAAGTTCTTCCTTCGAACTCTTTTCCGTCAAACATTTCGATAGCTTTTTGGGCTTCTTCGTCAGAACCCATTTCCACAAAACCGAAACCTTTTGAACGACCAGACATCTTATCAGTGATGATAATAGCTGATGCTACGGCTCCTGCTTGAGAGAAATAATCTTTCAAACCGTCTTGTGTTGTTGAGTAGGAAAGTCCTCCTACATACAATTTTTGTGCCATATTGTTTGCCTTATACTTAATTATCTTGCAAGCCGACCTTCTCTTTTAGCTTATTTCTCCTAAAACCTACGTTTCAAGATCTTTTTCCTTAGATTCACATATAAGGCAAAACTGCTTGAGAAAACTTACAATAGGTTAATTATACACCTAAACAATAAAAAAATCAAGCAACTGTATGAGTCCACCCGATTTTGCACTTTTCGAGGCAAACTAAATTCGGAAAAATTAGAAAAAAACAAATATCTATTCAAGAACAAACTCATTCTCTACCGCTTTGCGCTCAATAAAAGACAAGCTTTTTTTAATGACTAAATTGTCTTTTTTCACCTCCATCACATATTCTCCGGCATCAAGGAATAAAACGAAACGGCCTTGTTCATCGGCAATCGTACGTGCAATAAATTTATTCTCTTCGTTTTTCTCAAAGAACAAAACAGTTGCAAAGGAAGCCGGCGCTCCATTGGGCATATTTAGTTTTCCCCAATTTTTCTGTCTTGTTGTAAACAATCTAAAAACAATCATTGCAAAATAAATGGCAACTATTATTAAATTAATCTTGCTCACATAGGCAAACGCCGACCAAACACTAAAAGCAAAGCCTGTGAAAAACAACCAAATTAAAATTGTTTCGGTATTCAATCTAAGATTAAGGATATGAAATTCTTTCTTTTTCATTGGAATATTAACACTAATCACCTCTCCGCCATCCACATTAGTTACTTTAATAATTTCCCCTTCAGTATAATAGCCTTCATAAAAAGCGTTAAATTTATCCCTATCGCGCCAAGAGGCAAATGTTTCATAACCGAACTTACGCGCAACTAATCGATATTCTCCTGCCGGAACAAGAAAAGCATACCCACCATTTTTATCCGTAGTTTTCATTTCGCGAGATCTTCCATTTTCACTGATAATTCCCACCATTGCTCCGGAAATCGGCTTGCCTGTTTCCGCGTCATAAACCATGCCCTGCTTTTTCTTTTTTCCTAAAACAGAAACGGCCGTCAATGTTCTCAGACTGGAAAGAATCATTCCCAAAGAAGGAGCGGATGCAGCCGCAGCACCGGCAGCAGCAAGAATAGCGGTTGCTGTCGCCATATTTTTGCCTCCCAACATTCCTAAATAATTTTTACCGTAATAACTTTCCAGAAGTGCCGGTCTCAAACCGTTAACATTGTTTGAATTATTAATATTATCTGTCGCGCCCTTTTGATTATCACCGTTATCAACCAATGAATTATCTGAAATTTGTTGCTGTTGCGGTTCAGTTACTGCCGGCTTTTCTTTTTTTCCACTATCCGTTGTCGTTGTATTTGGAGTATTTTGCGCAACATCAATCTCCCCTTTTCCTCCAATAAAGAGGTAATCCCAATTTGTGTTAACGGAAATGCTTAGCTGGGTGCATTTTTTAATGCAAGAATCGCCATCATTGTAACTAAAGTTATTCGCTTTTTTATCTGTTCCAATGAAAAATGTTTCTGCTATATTGTTATCACTGATCCAACTTTTATCAATTCCGAAATCACCGTTAATTGAATTGAGGGAACCGCTGGATAAATCTTGCTTAATATGAATATAGCGATAAAAAATATAAGGCAGCATTGAATAATTATCCTTATTTGGAACTGAATTTGGCCATTCGTTCAATTTTTCCAATGTTAATGTCCCCTTGGTCAAACCGGAATTATTTTTCAATTCAATTTTTTCTAAATTAGTTCCTCCATTTTTTCCACTGTCAATGTTTAAAGATTGATTATTTTTTTGATCAAAACAAAAACTCAACACAATTTGACTGCTTGTGTAACTGTCCACATTTAGATAATCACAACTATCTACAATCACCACAGAATCAGCGGCTTCAATAATTTCATTGTAAACACCATCGCTTTTTCCGTCAGTGTCTTGACCGATTGTTTCGCTGTTAATTTTTCCGGAAATTTGATCTATGCCGGAAGCCAAAGGAATATAGCTGCCTAAATATTTTTGACTTTGATTGTCATAGGCCAATACTATATTTGTTTGCGGATTGGCACCGGAAATGTTCAACACAACACTTAATGCATTATTATTAATAACATTTTCATAAGCGTCTTTTGGTGTAACGAATAAAGCTACACTGGAATTTATTTTCTGCGGATTAGGAGCGACATCCAGCAATGATTTCGCGCCGGAAGGATCGCCCGGAGAAACAACAACGGACAATCCTGTGTCTGCGCTGTTATTGGAAACAATGCTTCCATTATAGCTTGCTTCTATTTGAGCGTTTTCGGCTAAATATAAAGTCATTTGCGCTGTTGCTACGCCGCTGGAGAAATCCAAATTAACCGGTAATCCAAATTCAATCGCTTTGCCATCCTTGTCTTTGCAGGTTGGCCTATCACCGCTTATGGCAATATTTGCCCCTGTAAATGTTATGGCATTTTCTCCTTGAAAACTCTTTACGGTGTTGCCTTCGCTATCCTTGACGGTAATGGTGATTTGCTGGCTTTGTCCGGCAATTTGATTTGCGCTGCCGGTAATTTGCAAATAAGCTGGCGGACCGGATGCGATTTCTAGATCCAATGTTCCATTTTCAATCAAACTGTTGTCCGTTCCGTTTACTTGATCTTTTGCGCTTAGTTGATAATCTCCCGTGACATTATCTCTGTAATAAAAAGATGTGAAACTTAAATATCTCGGGATGGTTAGGGCTTGACTATTTACCTGTTTCCAATTAATTCCGTCTAAAGAAAATTCTGCCGTTTTTGAATCGGTATCAATCTCAACCGGAAAACCGCCAATCAAATCATTGTTAACCGGATTTCCATTTCCATCTTGCAATTGAACTAAAATTTGAGTAACTGCATTTTTATCAAGAAGCATTTTTGTTCCCGGGCTAAAAGCCACCTTCTTTATTGTTCCGCTTGATCCGCTCAAAACAGTAATATCTGTTTGTTTTCCCGTTAAGCCATCTTTGGCTATTGCTTCAACTGTTTTTTCTCCTGTTGCATAAAAAGAAACTCCATTAGTAAATGTCTTGATTCCCCTGTCAACAGCCGGATTAAATGTATATGGAGTGGCTGGTAAAAAGGCATCTTCTTGTTTATTCGTAGATTGATCATAAGCTTTAATGGAATCTATCGTCCCGGCATAAGAAGAAACTACATAACCATCCGAATCAACTGCCATAACAACCATCGAGCTTGGATTGCCTTGAATTTGCGGATCGGCGATATTCACTACTCTTAATGCCGTTGCGACTTGTGGCTGAATAGTTAAATTAGCAGTAGCATTGGTCATATTGGTATCCGGATTTATCGGCAAATTATCCGCAGCGGTAATTGTGGCTGTTCCCGCTTGAGAATCCTTATAATAAAATGACGCGCTATTGGTTCCGCTTTTTAGAATAAAAGCATTTATTCCCCATGTCGTTCCGTCTAAGCTGAAAGATCCGGTAGCTGAATTTGATCGCAAATAAATAGTTTGATCGCTGGTTGGCGCAGTTGGATAATTCCACTTATTTTGAGTTTGGATTTGCCATACTGTTGTCGGATGATTAGCAATGACACTGGAAACAGCAGTTGTAAATATGATTTTAGAAGGAGGAAGAGTGCCAATTGAAATATAGCTGGAAGCATTGGTTAGCGTCATTCCCGAATTTAATGTAAATTGCCCCGAAGCTGTTATTAAACTGCTTCCCGCCTTAAAATCTTTGTAATAAAATGTTGCGCTATTTTTTCCAACCGGGACAACAAGCTGTGTGACTGTCCAACTTCCGTTTAAATCAGTTGCGAAATATCCATCAGAAGAACTGGTTGCTAAGCTTATATTCAAATCACCCCAAGCAGCATCAACAGGCACATCTCCCCCAAAATTATTTGTCAGCTTCACAGTGATTGCTCCGGATGAATCCCCATTAGAAAGAGTAGCGGGCATATTTAGAAAAACTAATTTTGCCGGATTGCCTAAAACAATCGTTTCGTTTTGAACGGCGTTTATTATCCCTTGATCAGGATCATCTAGCGGATTTTTGTCAGAAACAGTAATTTTATCTGTTCCTGTTGCGCCCGTATTTCTGTAATAGAATGATTGAGTAGATTTCCCTGCGGGAATTTTTAGAGCGGTAACCGGATTAGTAAAAGCATTATCTGCGGAAAATTGTCCGGATAATGAAGAATACAAATATATGGGCAAATCGGAATCAACATTTTTCACATTTCCATAATGATCTTGCGTCTGAACGGTTATTGGATTGGAAACTTGATTTAACTCCAATGTTTGTTCTCCGGTGATAAAATTTAAGCTTTCCACCGCCCCGCTATTCACAATAAAGCTTTGACTCGCATCGACATAGCCCGTATCAGTTTGTCCGCTTTGGTCAGAAACTTTAATTATCCAGCTTCCGGCTGTCGTATCATGATAATAAAAGGAGGCTTCACTTTGTCCGGCCGGCATAATTATCGTTGAAATAGCTGACCAGCCAGAGCCGGCATTTTGAGAAAATTGACCGGAAGCGGAGTCACTGGATAAATACAAATTCAAATCGATAGGAGTCGCGATAGCCGCTCCGGAAGAATTTTTCAATTGCACCGTGATCAAATTGGAATCTTCACCGGCTGATTTTATTTGCGCCGCCGAGGAAAAACTTAATGCGGTTGGCGGATCGATAAATGTTATGCTCTTGGTTGCATTCCATCCCAAAGAATTATTGTCGGAAAAATTCAAATTAACCGTTCCAACTTGCGAGCGCTTGAAATAGATTTTAGCTTCCGACGAATTTGCATTTATCGTAAAATCATAACTGGGAAGCAAGTTCCAAGGATAGCCTGCTGAAAAATTATTCGTTGTTCCGTCAGGAGAAGCTGTAAATTTAATTCCGACATTGCTGCCGGCCTTAACCGGAATGCCATCAGCTGTTTGTACCTGAATTGTGATTGGCACCCAGGTGTTCACATTTGAATTATCCACGGAAATTATTGCGATTTTTGCGGGAATTCCAATAATAATAGTTTCGGCTTGGCTTGCTCCGGTCAATCCCGTAGCGCTAATGGAAATAACCGGGGAACCCACTGCTGAACTTTTGAAAGAAAAACTCTTTAATGTTTCTCCGGCATTTATTGTTATACTCAAAGCAGAAACCCATTGTCCTTGATCGTTTAGAAATTGCACATTTGAATCCGAAGAGGAAACAGAAACATTTGTTGCTTGAGTGGCGGAAATGTAATTTCCGCTGCCATCAGCTAAATAGAAATTAATTATTCCCGTTTCATCTTTTATTAATGTTTGGGGAGCGGTTTGGAAAAGCAATTGAGTCGCTTGCGCATTTACTGCCGGTTTTTCTGTGATCGTTTCCGTTTGAGAAACGATTCCCAGCGCGCTATTTACAAAAATATTTTTCACGCCCACTATATTGTCTTTGTAATAAAAAGAAAGGGTTTGCGCATTTTTAGGAAAAACCAAAGAACCCGTACCCGTCCAGGAAGTACTGGAAGTTGAAAAGCTGGCATCTGAACTTTCACTGGTCAAACTTAAATTAACATCATTTGCCATAGAAACCGTATTATCAAATTTATCATAGCCCTGAATTGTCATTGTTCCCGATGAAACTCCTTGTGCGATAGTTTGCGGATTTGTCAGAAAAGAAAAATAATCCAGCGGTCCGGCGCTAAAAACAAGGTTTAGATTATTAGAAGTTTTTCCTTGAGCGGAAACAGAAATTACCGCCGTTTCAGCCTTGTTGTCCGTATAATAGAAACTTCCGCCCGTTTGCCCTGCCGGAACAATAACAGAGGTAATGCTTCCATCAAATGAACCACTTAACGATGTATCGAATTTTCCGTTGGCAGAGCTTGATGAAAAACTAACTGTCACATCGCTAGTTTGCGGTATCGCCACTCCAAATGCATTCAAAAAGGAAAAGTTGATTGAATTTGTTTTATCTCCCGCAAGATAATTATTATTAGCGCTGTTTAAAGAAATGCTGGTTAGAGTTCCCGCATCGACAGTTAGTGCTTGAGTAACTGTTCCAAGGCTGCTGGAGAAAGTTAATGTTCCGGATTGAACAATCTGACTTTTGAAATATAGAGAAGTTTTTGATTGTCCCGAAGGAACAGTTATCGATGTTAAGCTTGTAGTACTGCTAGAGGTTTGATAAAAAGCTCCATTGGAAAAATCAGAAGATAAATTTATATCCAAATTATTAGTTAAATTTGCTTGATTGCCATACTGATCTTCAAAAATCAAATCATAAGCACCAATCATTTGGCCGGCAGAACCTGTTCCTATTTGTTGCGCTAATTGCATAGATACCGGATTTTGAGGATTTACCGTCACCATCGCACTGGCATCTTTAATCCCCGTTGCTCCATCGGCCGGATTGGCATCGGAAACGGTAATGGTGTGGGTGCCGGAGAGGGTGTTTTTGTAGTAGAAAGTCAAATCGGTTTGATTGGCCGGCAAAGTCAGTTGTGTAATTTTTGTCCAACCGGGAGAAGGAGAAGCTGAAAATTCATAGTTGCCGTCCGATGTCAGATAGATAGGCAAATCGGTAGCTTGCGCGGTAGGGATATCATATTGATTTCTGGTTTCAATTTGAAAAGCTTGGCTTTCTGTTCCGGCGGTTAAGGTTTGAGAGGTTGGAGTAACAACAAATTTATCAATCGTTCCGGAATTGATCGTTACTGTGCCGGTCGCATCTGCTAATCCGGTAGCGCCGTCAGGGGCGGTGGCATTATCGGAAAGAGTGATTGTAACCGGAGTGGCGGAATATTTCATTTGTTGGAAAGTAAAGCTGGTGCCTGTTGCTCCGGCCAGGATATTTAAGTGGTTGCTGGAAAAAGTTGTGTCGGAACTGGAACTGTAAAGATAGAGATCGGTGGTTGTTTGGGTGATTATGACATTGCCATATTGATCTTGGAAAGAAACAGGGATTGTAGCTGTTTGTCCGGTGGTTAAATTGGCGGGGAAATTGCTGAAAATCAATTGGGAAAAACTGCCGGTGTTTACCGTCACCATCGCACTGGCATCTTTAATTCCTGTTGCTCCATCGGCCGGATTGGCATCGGAAACGGTAATGGTGTGGGTGCCGGAGAGGGTGTTTTTGTAGTAGAAAGTTTTTTGGTATTCTCCGGGAAGAATATAAATTGGTAAAACAGAACTCCAGTTTGAACTGCCATCCAAAGAAAAACCTGCCCCAGCTAAAGAATCAGACAAATAAATAATCTGCTGGTTAGCTTGAGTAGCATAATTATTTGCAATGTCTCGCATGCTAATAGCTATCGGTCCAAAAATTTCTCCTGCTGTTAATGAAGGTACTGATGTGTCAATAGAAAAATGATCAACGCTGCCGGCGGAAATATTAATCGCTTGGCTATCATTAGTTAGTCCATAATCCACTGTCGGAGAATTGTCATCCGAAGCAACCAAATTATATATGCCTGGAGTGGCAGTGTTTCTATAGAAAAAGTTACCGGAAGTATATCCCGCCGGAATTACAAAATTAAAACTGTTTGCAGTTGCGCTTACCCAAGTACTGCCATCTGTTGATAATTGTCCATTTGTATCACTGGAATCATAAATATATATATTAGTATTTGCTGTTGCCAATGCGGGCTGCCCTGCCATATCCTGCAACTGAACCGTAATTGGAGAGCTGGTATTATTGATAGCAATATATTGTTGGGGTGTTGTTATTTTTAATTTACTTGGAGTTCCCAGCGGCGGATCCAAAACTTGAATATTACATTGTTGTCCGGTGATATTAGAATCGCTTGTGTCTGTTGCTGTAACACACCATGCTCCTTTGGTTTTCATCACCACTCCGTTTATAAAAGTTTTTCCTCCCAGCATCTGCGCTGTTATGTCGGTATTTCCGGGAAGGATAGCATTAGCATCCGTTGAGGTAAAATGAACTGTTCCCACATAATCAAATAAAGGCATATTGCTATCATCCACTGCTTGAATGGTTACCGAACTAGCGACAGTTTCTGGAATTGGATTAGTTATTCCCGTAACTAAAAATTTAAATTTGGTGATTATACTAACAATTTGAGTAGCCGGGATGCTGTTTTGTCCTGTTGGCGGATTAACAGTAATAGTTACATTTCCTTTGGCCGAGTCTTTGTAATAAAAAGTTGCTCCCGATGAACCGGCAAGCAGTGTTAATGCGGTATGATCCCAACGCGTTGAGGGATCTTCATTCAAATCAATAGCAAAAAGACCGGTAGTTGAATTGGTTGTGCCCAACGAAACTGTTGTGTCATTCACAACCGGAAAAGCATTGCCATATTGGTCTTGCGCTTGAAGCGTAAATGTTCCGATTTGATCCTGCTTTAGTGTGCTTGGGGAATTTACTAAAACATATTTATATGGAAAAAGTTCATATCCGACAGAAATTCCATCCAGTTCCGTTTTTTGCGTTCCATTACTAATCAAGAAAGCGCGAAAACTTAAATTTCCAAAACCGACCGTTGCTGCAAAGCTGGTAATATTCGCATTGATGTCTGTAGCTTTATTTGCTTGAGTAACCGTGTCGGTTGCCGCCGTCCAAGCTGTTCCGTTCCACCAATACCAATTTGTTCCATTAGGAGAAAGCTGATAGGCAAAACTTCCTTGATTATTTAAGCTGGGCGCTTCTGTAAAAGATGTTAATTTAGAATATGCTACTGTTGCGCTGGAAGAATTGGTAATCTCAGGATTAGTATTATCATAAACAATTTTTCCATAATTAAAATTTACTTGTGAAATTGTCGGGGTTTGCGTTGCATCGCTTGTTTGCAAAGAAACCGCCAGATCAAGCGTATTCGTTGTCCCCGCAACAAATCCGCCAGATCCTTGCCATTCTGTGGCAGTAAGACTTTCTATGTCTGTTTTACTCATTCCCTCAGTCGATAAATTAGCCAAAGAAGAATTTGTCCAAGCCGTTCCGTTCCATTTTTTCCAAGTATTCCTTCCATCAAAAGAAACTAAATATTTTAGAGCTGTTCCGGTTGGTTCTGTTTCTGCTATTGTTACATTGTTGATCTGATTCCATGTTGATGTGTTGATTTGGTTTGTTCCGGTAGTGATGTAGTATGGCTGGGAAGTGGGAAAACTTCCGGCATAAGGGCTTGTCGGCGGAGTAAAGTTAGATGTCCAACGGGCAATGCCTTTACTGATGCGGAGTTCGTCGATGTAGCCGTTGAGACTTAAAGCATAGCCACCACTGGGATCAAAGAGTGCATTTCCAACTCTTAATCCCAATGTTGTCGGTGTTGGTATTGAAGAATAAGCTTTTGTGCTAATTAAATTTCCATTAAAAAAGAATCTTAAATTTGTTCCATCTCCTGAAATAGCAATATAATTCCATGCACTAAAATGAAAACCAGAAAAAGTACTTGAGCTTACTGAAGTTGACCATGATCCACTAGTAGTCATTGCTAAGCCTATCGATGTATTTGCCTCTGCTCCATCTGAACTAGCCAACCAAAGTCCCCACCCATAATCAGAATAATCTCTTCCAGCAGAAACAATCGGAGCGGCATGTGCATATGCATTAGTTGAAAAACTATTAACAAATACCCATGCATCAATAGAAAATGGCGCATTAGAAAATGTCCAATCAGTTGTAAGAGGAGTAGATGCATAGCTTGATGATCCATTAAAATACATACTCGATCCGCCAAATTCAGATTGCGCCGTTGATTGCGTGGCACTGCCATAGGCGGTAACCGCTTTGGGAGTGGATGATGAATCGACAAAGGCACTTCCTGTGCCATCGCCGTGCAATAGAAGTTTGGTGTATGAATCGGCAATGCCACTTCCGGAATGCAAAACAGCATTTGCAGAATTAAAATCTGTTCCATTAGCAGCATCTTGTTGAATAAATTTACTTTCATTCGTTGCGTTAAACACAATCGACGAATCTGTTTGATTGGAAATTGTCGGCTTGATAATGGCATTACTGTTAACAACATTCACTTTATTTGTGTCATAAATATAATCTGAAGGATTATCAAACGGCCAAGTATAAGGAGCGTTTTTATCTGTTATGATTTGCTGTGAAGCGCTAGCCACATTATTGGCCGAAACTGTTATGGTGGCTGTTGTTTCTATTGAATCTTGATAGTAAAAAACTATAGCACTTTGGTTTGCCGGAATCACAATTGAGTTTACATTTGACCAAGGAGAAGAAAGCGCGGAAAAAACGCCTGACGCAGAAGTGGTTGTCAAATTAAGATTTGTATCGGAAGAAAAGGTTGAAGGATCGTTATGCGCATCTTGCAGTTGAATTTGAAAATTCGATGAAGCCAAATGAGGCTTGATTGTTTTTGGAGCATTCAAAAAAACCAACTTAACAGGAACGCTATTAATTGTTAAAGCATTTGTTTTTGTTACTGATTGACCGGAAGGATTAGTAATTGATAAGTTCCATTGTCCGGATTTTATTCCAAACGGATTGAAACTTCCACTGACTGTTTTGCCATCACCGGAAATAACCGGATTAGCAACTGTTATATCGGTTTGTCCGTTCATTGAAAATTTAATTGTCGCACCGCTGTCAATATTCGTTCCGGAAATAGTAAAGTTAAAATTATTTTCATTATTTCCTACTGTGTTGGGAGAAATGGAGGATATGGTGGGGTTGGCATCATTAACAAGAAATCCTCCTGTTAATGTGCTTGTTTGACTGTCCGGATTAGTAACAACAAAATCCCAATTTCCCGGTGCAATATTGAGAAGATTTATTCCGCAAGTAAAACTGCTATTTGTATAATTAGAAATTAAACAATTAACATCGCTTGATCCTGATTTAACCAATTTAGCTGTTAAGCCGGAAGTAAAATTTATACCGGAAACATTTATAGTAAAACTTGATTGATCATTGTCGCCGGAAGCGGGTGTGATATTAGTAACGCTTGGTGGAGAATTAAATATATATCCGCTTGTCAGAGTGGCTGATTGCCCATCATAGTTGGTAACCGTAACATCAGCTGTTCCGACTGTGTGAGCGGGAGTGGTGGCGGTGAGGGTGGTGGAGTTTACCAAATTAACATTAGTTGCCGGTGTTCCGTCGAAAGTAAGAGCTAACGATCCCACCTCGCTTCCCATGGTTAAAGTCGGTTCTACTGATGCATATTTACGCACAAAAATCCAATCCCATTTTCCAGCATACGTCTCGTTTATATAACTAGTATCCGAATCATACCTTCGTCCTATGCGAACATATTCCGATGAAAGACCGCTATTGGAAACGCTCTGCGTCACGCTAATCGGTCCGCTCAAGTGAACAGAGGAACTTGCACCATTGGAAACAACTTTTGTGCGAACCCAATCAGTTGGAATGCTTGTTGTGTAAGGACCATTCCAAGTTGCATCCGAGCGAATATAGAAACTATTATTTGAAGGATGAATCAAAACGCCATAAGCATTGCTGGCGGAAGAATAAAATCCGGCGCTTTGATATCCGTTAGTGGCATTTGTTGTTCTTTGAACTAATGCTTCTTCAATATAACTTCCGGTAAAAGCCGCGTTTGAAACAAGAAAACCTGTTGTATTTGTACCTTGCAAATAACCATTCGCTATTGTGAAACCTGTTAAATTGCTTCCAGTTGACCATTTTGTGTTATCAATGGAATTTCCATTAAAATCATCAAAAAAATCAAAGGTATTTGTTCCATTGCCTTGTGAAACACTACTTAAATTTCCATAGTTTAAATATATCGTTTTTCCTCCGGAAAGAAGAGATGGAATTTTAACCCAAATTTTTGTTGCGTTCGTGTTTATACCTGACTCAATCCAATAATTTAAATTTGTAGTTTTATCAGAATCAAGAAATCTAATATCTCCGCAGTCTGACCGCATTTTTCCAGCAGAAATCAACGAAGCCGTATCTAAAGTGATTAATACTTGATAATCTGACAAATCGGATCCACTGTTGGAAATTACGATTGGCCGATTATACATAACCGCAAAATTCGCCCCTGTAACCGTCACGTTCGTTCCGCCGTTTGTCGGACCATAATTGGGAGAAACAGCAGTGATGGTTGGAGTGAGTTCACGGAATGTGATTCCATTTGCAAGAGTGGTCAACTGTCCATCGGGATTAGTAACTACGACATCAAAGGTGCCAACTGTATGGGCGGGGGTAACCACATTCAATGTTGTACTATTCACCATTGTTACGCTGGTAGCAGCTGTTCCGCCAAAAGTGACTGCGGGAGTGGCTACAAAATTCGTTCCGGTGATGGTTATCATATCTCCTCCGGTTTTGTAGACTGTGCCGGGAGAAATAGAGGTAGCTGTTGGTGGTGCGTTGTAGGTATATCCGCTTGTCAGAGTAGCTGATTGTCCGTCATAGTTGGTAGCTATAACATCAGTTGTTCCAATTGCGTGAGCGGGGGTGGTGGCGGTGAGGGTGGTGGAATTTACTAGATTAACATTGGTGGCTGGTATTCCACCAAAAGAAAGAGTTGTTGCACCATAAGGACTTGCTGGCGGAGTAAAGTTAGCTGTCCAGCGGGCAATGCCTTTGGAAATGCGGAGTTCGTCGATGTAGCCATTGAAATATTGTGTCGCATTATTTGTAGTATCGTGAGTAAGACCAACTCTCAAATCACTTGTCCCAACGAATATTGACCCCGTTTCTGTTCCGCTTGCCACGGATGAACCATTCACATATAGAGTGATAATTGAGCCTGAACGAACCACAGCAATATGATACCATGTACCAATATTTAAAATTCCAGCAGAACTAATAAATTTTGCTGCCGAAGATAATCCGTTATTCGTATAAACAAACTCTATTTTATTATTATCTGTAACTAATACCGAACTCATATTCCCCTCAGCACCCCATTGATTAACATGCACCTGCTGATTATACCAAGGAGATGTTAAAGTAGTCTGATTCACCCAATAATCAATTGTGAAATCACTTGATCCAAGGCTCCAATCAGCACTGCTTGGAACACTCAAATAACCTCCATTCCCATTAAAATACGCACTCGATCCGCCAAATTTAGATTGCGCCGTTGATTGCGTGGCACTGCCATAGGCGGTGATTGC
>JAJYBE010000062.1 GCA_021779205.1 bacterium | reverse complement strand
TTTTTGCAACTCGGAAGACTTTTCAATATGATAGGTGGGAATTTTTTGCGCCTCACTGAGTTGCACAAGTTTTCCGGTATTACTGGAGTTCTTTCCTCCCACGACAATCATCATATCAACCACTTTAGCCAGCGCGGAAACTTCCGCTTGTTTAGTTGAGCTATCCAAACAAATCGTATTTTCAATTATTATTTTTTTATTTTTTTCCAACAAATTATTCACTGTGCTCTTTAGAAGTTCCGCTTTTTGTGTCGTCTGGCTAAGCACGCCAATCGTTTTTTTGAATTCTAAATTTTTTACATCCTTGGCATCATTTACAATTGTAGCTGAATTTTTGGTTCTGGCATTGATTCCAATTACCTCGGCATGTTGCGGATCGCCACAGATAATGACATCCAAACCATCTAGATAAAAGTTTTCCGCCACAATTTGGGCGCGCCGCACGAAAGGACAAGTGGCATCCAAAATTTTTCCATTTTTAGCTTTAATCTTTTCCACCACTTCGGGAGCAATGCCATGACTGCGCACTACAAACTTCGCTCCGTCCGGAATATCTTCCATATTTTCAACCGTTATCAATCCTTTTTCTTCCAGTTTTTCTATTACTTGTCGATTATGAATCAATTGCCTCAAGCAATAAACTTTTTCTTTTTTTTCAAGCTCTTTTTCAACAATATCCACCGCCCTCCTTACTCCAAAACAAAATCCGGCATTTTTAGCTATTATTATTTGCATATTTTTTTGAAAACTTAGTTGCTAAACCAACTATTCTAAAAAAAATTATTCACCCGATTCCCGCAATTCTTCCAATAGCCTTTTTTGCTCTCGAGACAATCGCTTGGGTATTCGAACAATAATTTTAACAATTTGGTGTCCACGCTCTCCCGAATGCAAATCGGGAATTCCCCTGCCTTTAATACGAAATTGCTCTCCAGATTGTGTTCCTTGGGGAATTTTTAAAGTTAACCTGCTTTCAATCGTCTCAATTTCAACATCACCACCCAAAGCCGCCAAAGAAAAAGGAATTTCCACCGAATTTAAAATATCCTGTCCGCTTCTCGCAAACTCTCGGTGTGGTTTAACATGCACATTCACATATAAATCGCCGCTCCGCCCTCCTCGCCCTCCGGCCTCTCCCGCTTGAGATATGGAAATAGTTTGTCCATCAGCAATTCCGGCAGGAATATTTATTTCCAATTTCACATTCTGAATCGTCTTGCCTTCGCCTTTGCACTTGGAACATTTTTTTTCATAAACATGCCCCGTACCCGCACAATCAGGACACTCTACCACTTGAGAAAAACTACCGAAAAAACCACGCCCGACTTTTTGCACGCGTCCATTTCCTCCGCAAGTAGCACAAACTTTTTCTTTTGCACCACTGTCGCCACCCGTTCCAAAACAAACATCGCAAACTGTGTTTTTTCGCAAATTAATTTCTTTCGTTGTGCCATTAACCATTTCTTCAAAAGTTATTTCCACATCAACCTGAATATCTTTCCCGCGTTTTTTTCTAGTTGCTTTTTGCGTCTGGCCACCAAAAATAGAAGAAAAGATATCTTCAAAACCACCTTCTCCAAATTCGAAATCAAACCCGTTTCCGCCACCCTGAAAACCGGAAAAGTCCCATCCGCCAGAAGAAAATCCTCCTTGCCCGCCGCCAAAACCACTGGCGCCATTAAAATTTTGTCCGAATTGATCATATTGAGCTCGCTTTGATTTATCGGATAAAACTTGATAGGCTTCATTAATTTCTTTAAATTTAGCTTCATCGCCACCGGATTTGTCCGGATGATACTTATGTGCCAATTTACGATAAGCTTTTTTTATTTCTTCATCGCTTGCGCCTTTGGAAACACCCAAAAGATCATAATAATTATTTGCCATATAAATAAAAAATTAATCAACTAAAAATCACACTATCCATATTAACACGCAATATAAAAATTAGCAATCGACAAGTCCGAGTGCTAAAAAATCATTTTTTCGACAGATAAAAAATAGATCTTAGCGCCAACAAGATAACCAGCGCCAGAAAAACAAAAATCCAAATTAAGGGAAGAACAAGCAAAATGATAAACGAAAAAAAGGCCGCCAGAATATAACCGACAGGCATTGCCGTGCGAAAAAAATCAATCAAATCAATATCACCTCCATCAATTTGTTTATAAAAATAGGAATCCCGCAAAACTTCCAGCATCGCCGCCCCAACTCTTGTTCCGAAAAGAATGCAAGCCCAAATCAAAATGTTGGCAGATTGAATAAAACAAAAAGCTATCGTAAAAAACGCCATCAAAAAAAGAGAAACAATTAACCATCGTTTTTCTCCATTTTTTCCATCAGCCAGTATCCCCATAGGATATTGCAAGAAAACAAACGGCAAAAGCATAACAGTAAAAATTTTTCCTATTTGCTCCCAGCTCATACCCATATCCAACAAATACAAGGGGGTATAAATAATCATTAAGGCATAAAAAAATTCAAGTGTAAAAGAAATATGATAGATAGCTAAAACTTTTTTGTGCCTGATAACTTTTCTAATCAATTCCGATGCGGAAATTTTTCTCTTAAATACACTATTTACTTTTCTAAGTTTTACTAAGCTATAAATAAAAATCAATATATTAAAAATCACAAGAAACACAAAAATACCCGAAAATCCACAATAACTAAGTAAATAAGCCGATAAAAAAGGACCAAACAGAAAGCCGGCATTCATAATCATCAAATGTTTTCCACGAATTCTTCCTGACTCCCTATCGCAAGAAAAATTTTCCAAGACCGCATCCAAACTAACCCACCCCACACCAACAAAAATTATATATAAAATCAAAAAGAAAATACTTATCGCCCCCGGGTTTAATCCAATCAAGAAAGCAACAGCGATTATTTTAAAAAATAAAGCAATAAAAAAAATGTTGGCATTTCCTATTTTCCCAGCCAATCGATGCAAGTTCAATAAACTTAAAAATAAAATTCCATAAGAAAGAAAATAAAAAATACTGACATTTTCAGTCCCGAACGCCAATTTGAAATAACTTGAAATGACATAGATCAAAACAGCATCAGAAAAACCCAGCAGAAAGGAAACAAAATTAACAATCCAAATTTTTTTTTGATTTAAATGTTCAAGATGTTTTTGCATAATCAAAAAACTTTTATTTTTTTATTGTCATCCTAAGCACTTAAGGAGTAAGTCTTTTCACATCCCGCGGAAAAAGAATAGCTTCTTTAATACTGTCCAACCCCAAAATTTTCTGTGCAATCCGTTCAGATCCCAAGCCCCAACCACCATGCGCAGGCATTCCAAGTTTGAAAATATCCAAATAATGCTCAAAATCTTCCGGATTCAATCCATATCTGACAATATTGTTTTTTAACTGTTCATAATTATGAATTCTCTGTCCTCCACTGGCAATTTCCACGCCCTTAAATATCAAATCGAAAGTCTCTGTGAATTGTCCGTCAGCACTCGGCATAGAATAAAACGGGCGGACACTTATTGGATAGTGCGTCAAAAAAATGAAGTCGCTGCCATATTTTTTTTTCGCCCATTCGCAAATCAACCGCTCGCCTTCCGGATCAATATCAACATCTTCCGATTTTTTGCCATATTCTTTTTCCAATATTTCCAACGCTTCAGTAAGTCGAATGCGAGGAAAATGCTCCGGAGCCAAAATCTCTCCGGAATACTCGGCTAATTCTTCTTGACAATTTTGCAAAATATCAAAAGCTATTTTTTTTAAAACATTTTCCAATTGATCCATTATATCGGAAAAATTATCAATAAATCCCATTTCAGCATCCAGCCCAACATATTCATTGACATGACGAGTCGTAAAATGCGGCTCAGCGCGAAAAACAGATCCTATTTCAAATACTCGTTCAAATGCTCCAACACCGGCTTGCTTATAGAATTGAGGACTTTGAGCCAAATAAGCCTCCCTGTCGAAATATTTTATTTTGAAAAAATTAGCACCGCCTTCTGTCGCAGCAGAAAGAATTTTCGGCGTTTTTATTTCCAAAAAATGAGCCGCGCGCATTGCTTCAACATAGGACTTTAATAGTTGATCATACACTTTGAAAATATCATTGATTTTTTTGTTACGCAAAACTAAATTGCGATTATCCAAAAGCGTATTAAGATTAACATCCAATTCACTCTTAGCCACATCAAAAGGCAATTCGGCTTCCACCTCGGAAATGACATCCATCTTCGCTACTTCAATTTCAATCATCCCGGTTTTTGTATTTTTAGCCAATCCTCCCGGACGCTCCTTAACAAAACCTTCAACATCAATAACGAACTCACTACGTACATTTTTAGCATTTTTATATGCGGCCTCTTTATCGGGAATGATCACC
>JAJYBE010000016.1 GCA_021779205.1 bacterium | reverse complement strand
TTTTGGGTCTTCGATGTCAGAAATCGAAGCGGCTTTGACACGTTGGCCAAAACACTTGAACAGTAAAACAATTTTCAATCACAAATAGGGGGAAATTGTGATTGAAAATTGTTTTACCGTTTCTGTTTTTATTTTTCAATGTTCTGATATTATTATAGCAAGAATATCAAGCCAAGTCAACGCTAAACCAATTTTGCCTACACAACGCGATTTATTTTTTCTTTTTTTCCAATACTTTTTTGCTTTTATTTTTATCAACTAAAAAGTAAACTACTTTTTAATGGCTTAACTAAAGATTTATTTTCCCTAGCAAAAAAATAAAAGGTTATTTTGTTGGAGCATTTGCTATGGGTGGCAACGGCGCTACTGTTTTTTGCGTAGTCGGAACAGTATCTAATTGTTGAGCTGTCGACGAAATTGGGGCATTAGGCAAATTAGTGTTAGCGGGAACGTTTGGTATGGCACTTGGGGTATTTGTATTTATAGATGTGCTTGGCACAGACGATATAGCGGCAGCATTTATTTTATCGATAATGGAGCGCAAAGTTAATTTTGTTGTGCCAATAATTAGTTTATTTTTATAAACTGCATAATCGACAGAAAGATTTTCCGGAGAAATGATATTTTGATAACGAATTTTTGCCCCACCGTACACACTATCACCAAAAAGCTTATCTTTTTTATAATCGCTTGTAAAGAAAATAGGATTTAGCTCATTCGCAAAAGTTTTTTCTTCCCCCAATAGTGCTTTTGCAAGAGCGATATCGTTTTTGGAATCTATTGTTAATCCAACTCTTGTTACCGCGCCATCATTGTAAATAAAAAACCGAAAGCTATTGTTTAAATCAAGTAAAACACTTTGTGAAATATTTAAACCAATCTTGGTTGAAAATATACCAAAAGACATCGGGGCATTGGTTTCATCGGTAATAATAAACTCCACGGGTTTTACATAACCTTCCTGGGCAATTTTTTGAATATATTGCTGCAATAGACTTTTAATTTTATCCGCATTGTCATAACTCGCATCAATAAAGAGATAGTTAGGGCTGTCTTGCGAATAAGAAAATGTTTGCGTTACAACAGGCGTTGTTTCCGGAACAGTTTGTGTATTGTTATTACTTTCTGAACTGGGCAATGTTTTTACTTCCGAAGTTGTTTTTGTCGGTTGAATATTTTTTTTCTTTAATAAAATATAACCGGAAAAAACCAATCCGCCCAATAAAATAAACGACAAAACTAATAAAGAAATAATTTTCCAATTAAATTTAATCAAAAGATTTTTCTTTGGCGCAACAGGAACTTGTCCGGCATTTTGAGTTAATTTTGAAGCAATATTTACCATTTCCCCCATAGTATCATTTTTATCAGAAGAAATTATTTTTTGTTGTGAAAGCTGAGGAATAATCACATTATTTTCCGTTTTTTTTAAAGATTCTTGGCTGGAATAGTTATCATCAAATCCTAAAAACGGACTGGTTTTTTGTTTAGGCGTTAACGTTTCCGGAACAGCAGTTCTTGTTTCAACAACAGGCGCTTTGAATGCATCGGGGTTTTTTATTCGAGCAATATCTTCAGCCATCGTATGCACAGGCAGATCATCAACACTGAAATTATTTTTTTGATTTAAATTTATCGGCACGGTTGCAACTTTTGTTTTTGATAATAAAAAATCAGTCTTAATGCCAAACATTTTTTTATTTTTAATTTTAATTAAATAAACTAAATAGAAGCGAATAAATTATCCGCTTCTATTATATAACATATTTTTAATTTTGACTAATTTTTTTGTTCTGCTTTTCTGGCCGCTTTCATTGAAAGATTGATTCTTCCTTGCGAATCAATTTCTTTCACTTTGACCGGAACAATGTCCCCGATTTTCAACACATCTTCCACTTTATCAATTCGACGATCAGCTATCTCAGAAACATGGATAAGCCCTTCTTGACCGGGAAGGATTTCCGCGAAAGCTCCAAAAGCCATAATGCGTGTAATTTTAGCGTTAAACAGTTCTCCCGCCTTAACTTCATGGGTAAGATTATCAATCCATTGCTTGGCTTTTTGAGCGGAAGCTCCATCCGGAGAAGTGATGAAAATTATACCGCTATCTTCAATATCAATTTGCACTCCCGTTTCATCAATAATTTCATTGATAATTTTTCCGCCTGTGCCGATAACATTTCTAATTTTTTCCGGATTGATTTGCATCGTAATGATTCTTGGTGCATATTGAGACATTTCAGCTCGAGGTTCAAAAATCGTATCCGTAATTTTTTTCAAAATTTCTAAACGATTTTTATGCGATTGGTCAAGAACGGCTGAAAGCATTTCTAACGTAACTCCGGCCACTTTTACATCCATTTGCATAGCAGTGATACCTTTTTCCGTTCCCGCAACCTTGAAATCCATATCACCATAGTGATCTTCCAGGCCTTGAATATCCGTAAGAATTTTAAATTTATTATTTTCTCCAACAATAATTCCCATGGCAATTCCGGAAACGGGGCGCTTAATCGGCACTCCGGCATCCATAAGCGAAAGAGTTGATCCGCAAGTTGCCGCCATCGAAGATGAACCGTTTGATGAAAGAATCTCGGAAACCAAAAGAATAGTATAAGGAAAATCTTCCTTGGAAGGCAAAACTGGAACGAGCGCTTTTTCAGCTAGAGCGCCATGTCCGATTTCGCGTCTTCCCGGACCTCTCATCGGGCGAACCTCTCCAACGGAATATGGCGGAAAATTATAATGATGAATGTAGCGCTTTTTCATATCTACTTCCATAGTATCGATGATCTGCTGGTCTCCGGGCGAACCAAGCGTGGTAACCGTAAGCGCTTGAGTTTCCCCGCGAGTGAAAAGCCCGGTGCCGTGCGTCCTTGGTAAAATTCCCGTGCGACACTCAATATGACGAATTTCATCCAATTTTCGACCATCCGGACGCAATTCTTTTTCTAAAATATTTTGATGCACAATCTCATCAGACACTTCTTCAAACACGATTTCCGCCACCTCCTTTAATTTTTCCGCTTCTTCCGGAAAAGTAATTTTGATGTATTCTTTAACTTTATCTTGGATAGCGCCAATCTTTTCTTCAATCACCTTTTTATCCTTATCATAAAGTGCTTCGGCCAAATTTTCAGCTAATAAAATTTCTTTTATTTTTTTCTCAAATTCAGCCGTTCCGGTAACAATAACCGGAACACTTTTTTCTCTGCCAACTTCTTTTTGAATTTCTAAAATAAAATTTGCAATTTTTTTAATCGCCTCTTGGCCAAAGATAAAAGCCTTAATCATTTCTTCTTCAGAAATTTCCATTGCGCCACTCTCAATCATATTGATTTTATCAGCACTTCCTGAAATAAGCAGGTCAAGCTCTCCTTCTAGTAATTCATCGTTAGTAACGGGATTAAGCACAAAATCATTTCCGGCTTTTCCTATTCGCACAGCCGCAACGGGTCCACTCCAAGGAATATCAGAAAGAGTTAATGCAGTTGAAGCGGCAATAATAGCTACCACATCCGGATCGTTTTCTCCATCATAGGAAAGAACGGTTAAAATAATTTGAACATCATTGCGCATTCTGTGGTCAAAAAGTGGGCGAATCGTGCGATCAACTGCTCGCCCAGAAAGAATAGCATCATCTGATGGACGACCCTCACGCTTAATAAAGCGCGATCCTTTAATTTTTCCTGCGGCATAATAACGTTCTTCAAAATCTACCATAAGCGGAAAATATCCACTGACACGCGAAGCCTTTTTACTCATAACGGCTGTTGCAAGAACAACAGTATCTCCATAGCGTACCGTTACTGCGCCATTGGCTTGAGAGGCCAATAGGCCAGTCTCAATTTCTAAAACTCGCCCTCCGATTTGGAGTGACCATTTTTTTTGATCCATCTAATTTTTGCTAGGCCATGTTTAGCTTAAAAATTGCCAAAAATAAATATATGACGATGATTTACGAATTAAGATTAACAATGTTTGAAAACCTTAATTCATAAACCCTCATACCTTGGCTTTTTTTGCGCTCAAAAACAAAACCTTTGATTATTGTTTATAGCGTAAGTTTAACTCAATTTTTAGTTTTTAGCAAGGCGGAGATTTAGGTGGATATGAGCATGGCTAGTCCTTAATATTTTTTTTATTGTCAGAAATAGCTAAATTAATTAGATCAGATATTTCTTTTTGTTTTCACTAAGATTAATAAAGCTATCCAACTCTTCAACCAGTTTGTTGCTGGTTGATTCTGCAAAAGCTATTCCTTCAACGCGACAGCCAGTAGTGGATTGAATGTATTTTACTAAAGGAATATAATCGCCATCACCAGAAACTAAAACAATCGCATCGAGACTTTTTGACATTTTAATCGCATCAACAGCAATTCCCACATCCCAATCGCCTTTTTTCGCTCCACCAGGAAAGATTTGCAAATCCTTAGTCTTGACCTCATAGCCAACTTTTTCCAGCGCTTCAAAAAATTTTTCCTCCTGTCCCTCGGCCGTTTTAATGCCATAGGCAATAGCGCGAATCAATTTTCTGTCTCCAACCGCTGATTTAAGTATTTGATCAAAATTAACTTTTTTTTGATGCAATACCTTGGCTGAATAATAAAGATTTTGAATATCAATCAAAACACCGATGCGTTGTTCTTTATATATGCTCATATTTTATTTATTAAAGTAAAAACAAGACCATTCCGGCCTTGTTTTTAGCAACTAGTTTTTAAGACCTAATTTTTTTATTAAAGCTTTATACTCTTTCTCATTGGTTTTCTTAAAATAATCCAGCAATCTTCTCCTTTTCGAAACCATCTTAAGTAGGCCACGACGAGAATGAAAATCTTTTGGATTTTTTTTGAGATGACTGGTTAATTTTTTGATGGTTTCGGTAAAAAGAGCGATTTGATATTCTGGTGATCCCGTGTCTTTATCATGCCTTTTAACCTCTTTTGTTACTTTTTCCTTTTGCTTTCCTGTGAGAGCCATATGCTTTAAGGCAAAACAGAAGCTGCGTATTGTCGCGTCAACTGCTGTTTGCTAATGAATAATTATGAATAAATAATAGACCAAAGTTTATGTTTTGGCAAGTTTTGAAGATCGTGGCGGATAAAAAGAAAAAATTTAAAAGAGCAGGTTGCAAAACCCGCTCTTGCTGGATAGATTAAATTGATTCATCTTAAGCAATTTTTTCGCCGAATTTCATTTTTTTTATTTAGCTCTTATAGAGGTAGGCCGAACTTAGGCCGCTTTCAAGGGCGGTTTTTTGAATTTTAGGATCACTTTTCCATTCCGGTTTTCCCCATTGGTAGTTTAAGTGATTTTTTTTAACAGCTTTGATATAGAGATTTTTGTCTTTTGCTGTTTCTCCTTGGGTATGCGCCCAAAAGCCTTCAGCGGCTCGTGACGATAATTTGTCAAGAACTCTTGACATAAATTCAGGATTACTCCGCAATTCTGCATTTATCTTTCCTAATCCTTCTTTTTCTCGATGCGTATAGCCCAAATTACCAGACTCTACTATATGTAGAACAATGTAAGGATCACTCATCGCAGTTTCTCGATATTTTTTTAATTCCGCGTCTCTTTCATTTTCACGCAAATAGGGATCTAGATCTATTGCTTTGCTTCCTCTTGTGGCATCACTAAGCAACTCATTTCGTTGATCATTTAGGGCTTCATTTTCATCCCATAATATTTTCCATTCGGCTGATTTAAATTCAAGATTTTCATCCTTAAGCTTTTTGTCATTAGCTATAATTTTTTCCTTAAGCGAGACTAGCGCATCCGCCGCTTCACGCATTTTGCTTCCGTATTTTTTAAAAGTTTCATTGTCTGGTGCTCCAATTTTTTCAATCAATGTTTCGTCAGTATCTTTTGCATCCTCAACGGATGCTTCTGCTACTGATTCTGTATTCATCGGTTCAGTTTTTTCTGCTGGCATGGGCGCTGTATCACTACCTTGAAGTTTTTTTAATACTTCGGCCGCCACTGCCCTATCTGCTTCGGCCGATAGTCTTGCTTCTTCAGCGAACTTTGCTTTTTCTTGCACCCTTATTCCTGCAGCTTTAGCTTCATCAATTTCCTTATTTATTCCCAATGCTTCCTCATGATCTTTGTCTTTATTGAATTCCGCGTTCATTTCCAGCGCTTCTCCGTGAGCTTTGTCTTTATCAAAAGCGTCGTTCATTTCCAGTGCTTCGTCATGATCTTCTCTTAATTCTTCTTGTTTAACTTCAGCTTCTTTTGTTTTCAATGCTTCGCCTTGCTCTTGCAGTTTTTTGCCTAGCGCAATCATATCTTCCGGCGATTTAGCACCCAACACTTTCTCAGCCAGTTCTTTTTTTGCATTTTAAAACTTCTCTGAAAATGCTTTGCGCAACTCTTGCGCACTCTTTTTTATTGTTTCAACCCCTTTCGCAATTTTTTCGCCGAATTTCATATTTTTTATTTTAACAAATTAAAAAAACAAAAAGACAAAAAGACAAAAAGACAAAAAGACAAAAAGACAGAAATTTTCACCCATCTTTTTAAATGACTATGTCCATTATAGCACGAATTTTTATGCTTGTCCATTTTTTGGGATTATTTTTTGGTTTTTGTGCTACAATACTTTTATGACTAATCTTTTGGAAAATTTGAATTCTTCTCAAAAAGAGGCAGTGGAAACGATTGAAGGACCGGTTTTGGTTATTGCCGGTGCCGGATCGGGAAAAACGCGAGTATTGACTTTTCGCATCGCCTATTTGATTTGCAAAAAAAACACTCCTTCCTGGCAAATTCTGGCAGTTACTTTTACAAATAAAGCCGCAAAAGAAATGAGGGATCGCGTTTCTCAGTTGCTCATAGAAAATAACTTTCATGGCGATATTCCGCCAGTTGGAACCTTTCATTCCATTTGTGCTAAAATTTTACGCTCTGAAATTGAAAAAATCGGATACAAAAACAATTTCAACATTTTTGATACCCAAGACCAACAATCTTTAATTAAAAAAATCATGAAAGAATTTGGCATTGATGTTGCACAGTTTCGTCCGCAAGCTGTCCTGGGAACAATATCAAAGGCAAAAAATGAACTAATTGATGCTGAAATGTTTAAAAAAAATACTCGCGGTTACTGGGAAGAAATTATTTCAAAAATATACACAAGTTATGAACAAAAATTAAAAACCAATAACGCCTTAGATTTTGATGATATTTTAATGCTTTTAATAAAAATATTCCGAAATTTTCCTGAAATATTAGAAAAATATCAAAAAAAATTTCACTACATTATGGTGGACGAATATCAAGACACCAACCATGCACAATATATCCTGATAAAAATGTTGGCTGAAAAGCACAAAAATATTTGCGTTGTGGGAGATGACTGGCAAGGGATTTATTCTTGGCGCGGAGCAAACATTCAAAATATTTTAGATTTTGAAAAAGATTATCCGGAAACAAAAGTAATAAAATTAGAACAAAACTATCGATCGACCCAACAAATATTAGATGCCGCTTATGGAGTAATTTCAAAAAACACTAAACGAAAAGATAAAAAGATTTGGACGGAAAACAAAAAAGGCGAACTTCTTTTGGCTTATGAAGCAGAAGACGAAAAAAGCGAAGCGCAATTTATTGCCAATGAAATAATAAAACTGCTTGATAAAAAAATAGATCTGAACGAAATAGTTGTTTTATATAGAACCAATGCTCAATCGCGCATAATCGAAGAAGTTTTAATTTCGAATTCCTTGCCCTATCGTATTATCGGTGGCCTGAAATTTTATCAACGAAAAGAAATTAAGGATTTAATCGCCTACTTGCGTTTGATAGAAAATCATATGGATGAAATTTCACTGGAAAGAATAATCAACGAGCCAAAGCGCGGAATTGGAGAAAAAACTTTTGAAAAATGGCTCGCCCTATCTAAAGAAAGAAATATGACTCCGCTTGATTTTGGAAAAACTTTTTTTAACAGAAAAAATAATAACCAACAAATATCTTTTACACTAAAAGAAAACAAAATAGACGCTATTTTTACTTTTTGCAACTTTATTGAAGAAATGAACCAACAAAAAAGCAAAATAAATCTAACTGCGCTTATTCAAAAAATATTTGAAAAAAGTGGCTACAAAACACATACATTAGACGGAACAGATGAGGGCTATATGCGTTTTGAGAACATAAAAGAATTGCTTACGGTAGCAAAAAAATATAATGAATTTGAAAATGGCGCGGGGTTAACCTTATTTCTTGAAGAAGTAGCGCTTGTTTCCGACACCGATGATATTGATCAATCAAAAAAAGCTGTGCATTTAATGACTCTGCACAGCGCAAAAGGACTGGAATTTAAATATGTTTTTATTGTCGGGCTCGAAGAAGGAATCTTGCCCCACTCGCGCAGTATGCTTTCTGAATCAGAAATGGAGGAGGAGCGACGATTAATGTATGTGGGAATTACTCGCGCAAAACAAAGGGTTTACCTGATATTCGCAAGAACCAGAACTATTTTTGGATCAAGTCAAGCCAATCCGCCATCACGATTTATTAATGATGTTCCTGATGAATTGTTGGAATATCTCAATATCTTGCCAACAAACTTACTACCAAAAAAAACAAAAAACGATCATCAATCAACCAGCCAATCAAGGCAACTAAAAAACACCTACAAAGATGGAACTCGTATTCAACATTCGGAATTTGGAGAAGGCCTAATCATATCTTCCAGTGGAGACACTATTACAGTAGCTTTCAAAACTTTTGGGCTAAAAAAGCTTTCGGCCTCACTTGCTCCGATAAAAATACTAAAATAAAAAGTTTAATAAAAAAATAATATTTTTTTATTTTGAATAGATAAAACCTTTGATTACACGACTACTCGCATCAACCGTTCTGAAATCTTTCTTACCCCAAGCCTTATAGTTCATTTCGGAAACCGTAAACTCTCCTCCTCTTACGCTTTCCACATAAGCGACATGTCCCCACCAAGATTCCGAAGTAACCATAATGGAGCCGACTCTTGGCGCTCTTCCTGTTGCATATCCAGCTGCTTTGGCATGATAAAGCCATGTTCCAGCATTACCAGACCATGGAACGCTTACTCTTTGAGCAACATACCAAGTGCAATAGCCATAAGGAAAACGATGGCTATCTCCTCCATTCCCGTCAAGCATTTTTCCAGTCGAATCAAATGCTTCATATGGACGAGTAGCAATATTTAGTCCGCTATTGTTTATTGGTTTTGGCGCTGGCATATCTTTTTGTCCGTCAGGAATAATAATTTCCTGACCTTCTTTTAATTTTCCATCGGCATGAAGCGAATTAAAGGCAATTATCTTATCTTTATCAGCCTTAAATTGCTTGGCAACACTATCGATATCATCCCCTTTCTTTATAGTGTAAGAAAGTCCGGAAAGAGGTAGGATAAATAATTTATCTCCCGGCATAATCGAATCAACATTATCCAGTGCATTGGCCCAAAGAATTGTATTCACACTGATATGATTTGTTGCAGCTATTGAGCTTACCGTATCACCTTGTTTTACTTCATAGATAGCAACGCCACCATCAACTTCCGGATCTTTTAATACGGGGCTGTTTACCGATGCAAACGCCTTTCCATCCATTGGCAATGGATCGGAAGAATCCTTATTGCTATTCATAAGTGACGGATCGGGAACAGTTTTAGCTTCAGCGAGAGGTGCTAACGCCAAAGAAGTTCTCTTGTTTGAATTTAAAAATATTTTATTTTTCAACGGATTGGAATAATCATCACTATTTTCAAAATAGCCAAACAAAAAACCGCCTGATCCGCGTCCAGCTGAAAGATTTGTAGCTGAAACAAGCACAGAACAAGAAATAACAACAATAAAAGAAGCATAATTTCTAAAGATATGCAAGATTTTTATTGTACGATGTTTTTTTATAAAAAAAACCACTCTCATTTGCGCTCGATGAGTCGTGGTAACTATATTTTTTAGATTTTTCCGACAAAAAAAAGTGCTCTGTGTTTTTTGAATTAGATTACTAATACAATTAACCTTTCAGGTGGTTTTAGTGAGAATTTAACCCTTTCTTATTCGCTAAATCGATTAAATCTCAAAACTAAAACCTTAATTTTTATCTGAAAAATAGTATAGGCTATTTTAGTATTTTTGTCAATTGCATTTTTAGTATAAAATAAAAATATGCAAATCAGAAAATTGAAGACCCGCTTTTTGGAATATATGGAAATTGAACGGGGTCGCTCACAAAAAACCATTGAAAATTATGATCACTACCTTGATCGCTTTTTAGATTGGGCAAAAATAGATACTCCGGAACAAATCACAGCCGAACTCATCGGAAATTTCAGAATCTATCTTAATCGCCATGAAACTAAAGATGGGGGGAAACTAAAAAGAGTTACCCAAAGTTTTTATGTTATCGCCATACGTAGTTTTTTAAAATTTTTAGCCAAAAAAGATATTTCTTCATTGCAAGCGGAAAAAATTGAAATTAGTAAAAACGAATCGCGTGAAGTGGAATTTTTAACAATTGAAGAAGTTGAACGGATTTTAGCTAAGGCAAATGGAAAAGATATCAGATCGTTACGCGATTTAGCAATATTGGAATTACTATTTTCCGCCGGTCTTCGCGTTTCCGAGCTGGTAAATATCAATAAGGAAAAAATAGACTTAAAATCACGCGAGTTAAGCGTGCGCGGAAAAGGAGATAAAATACGCATAGTATTTATTTCCGATGATGCAGCCATTGCTATTAAAAATTATCTAGATAAAAGAACTGATTTTGATCAAGCACTTTTTATAAGAGACGCTACTGGCTTGACCAATCTTAAGAAAAAAACTAGTGAAAAAGCTGTGGATAACTTGAGATTAACACCTCGAACGATACAAAGAATTGTTAAACATTATGCTATTAAGGCTGGAATAGTAAAAGATGTTCATCCGCATACACTAAGACATTCTTTTGCCACAGACCTACTTGCTAATGGAGCGGATATTCGTAGTGTGCAAGCGATGCTTGGACACTCATCCATCACAACCACCCAAGTTTATACCCATGTTACCAACAAGCGACTAAAAGAAATACACCGAGCATTTCATTCAAAAAGAAAAAAATGATGCTTTATTTTAATTCAGTGGGACCAGCTGGATTCGAACCAGCGACCAAGAGATTATGAGTCCCCTGCTCTACCGCTGAGCTATGGTCCCTTTTTGTGGTCGCTAGTGGACTCGAACCACTGACCTTCACAATGTCAATGTGACGCTCTAACCAACTGAGCTAAGCAACCGAACTTTTTAAAAAACATTTATAAAGTAAGCTTACCGATATTTCTCGCTTTCGTCAAAATTATTATCCGTCTTAATAGTTTTTACGGAATTGACCGTTATCGGTTCATTGAGTTGCTTTTCCGGCTCCAAAATAAATTCTTCTGATTTCTTTTCTTTTTTTGGCGTAGCGATTTCATAAAAAAACAATGTCCAAGCAACCTGTAAAACGGCGCTAAATATAGAATAAAACACAAAAACACTTAAAGCAACCAAGATTATTATAACAGTATAAACAACTGAGGCGCTACTTTTATTCACAGTAGAATAAAAAATAATCTCTATTAAACGAAAAACAAAAATAAACGGCATTGAAATAATAAAAACAGCTAAAAGAGAACAAACCTCAAGCATAATAACCGACAAGAGCATAATAAGACTATTTGAGATATTTTTTTTAAACAGTGAATAAGCGTTTTCCAGCGCCAACCAAATATTTAAATCTGCCAACGTTGCATAGAAACAGGCATAAGTTTGAATAAATTTATACAAAACAAGCAACGGAATACTAATTAAAAGTGCCAAAATTGCTAAAGCAATAGCAACAAAATGCGCTCCGGGATAAAAAGTTGCTAAAACAGGAATCCAGAGAATAAAAATACACAAAAAGAAAACTGCTGAAGAAAAAAAGATAATTTTAAAATTAATCCAGAAATATCTTTTCCCTTCCATCCAACCGCGAACAAAAGAAATCGCCTTTTTTTCAAGCCTATATTGAGTAATCTTCATTAATGCCCCTTTGGCAATAAGCGATAAAATTAATGATAAGAAAAAAATAATCGAAGATGCCGTTGCAACAAAAGATGCCAATGCTATTTTTTTCAAAAAAAATGCACCAAAAAAAATTCTTTTAATGTCTTCATTTTGGATATAATTAGGATCAAAAACGACATTTAAAACAATAAAAAAACCAAACCACCATAAAAAACGACTTTTTAAAACAATCCTGATGGCACCAAGAAATATTTCCAAATAATTTATTTTTGGCACTATTTTTTTATCACTCATTGATTTTATTTATCGTTTTATATCAATCTCTTTTTATTCTTTCGTTTTCGTTTCAACTTCTTCCTCCGCAATTCCAACGATTTTATTAAATTCAGCCTGTTCAATGGTTTCCTTTTCCAAGAGCGTATTTGAAATAATATCAAGCAAATTCTTTTTTTCCAATATAATTTTTTCCGCAACGGAATAAGCGTCATTAATAAACTTTGTTACCTGCCTATCTATTTCTCGTGATGTTTCTTCTGAATAATTCTTCTCTTCATGCATTTCTTTTCCCAAAAAAACCAATTCTTCCTTATGCCCAAATGTTCTTGGTCCAAGATCACTCATTCCATAGCGCGTAACTAGATTTCTGGCAATTGCCGTTGCTCGCTCCAAATCATTTGAAGCGCCGGTTGTAACATCATTAAAGGTAATCTTCTCACTAATATATCCTCCTAAGAATACTGACAATTCGTCAATAAAATAGTTGCGTGAATGCAAACTCTTATCTTTTGTTGGGGCATTCAATGTATACCCTCCGGCATTTCCTCGTGAAATAATAGAAACCTTCTGAACCGGATCGGCATGCTTTAATGTGGTGGCAATAAGCGCATGACCGGCTTCATGATAGGCAATGATTTTTTTCTCGTCCTCATCTATTCGTCGACTTTTTCTTTCCGGCCCAAGAATTACTTTTTCAATCGAATCCGTTAATTCCGGCATTTCAATAATTTTTTTTCCTCGTCTAGCGGAAAGAATAGCCGCTTCATTTAATAAATTAGAAAGATCAGCTCCGGAAAATCCCGGCGTTCTTTGCGCTATCACACGCAAGTTCACTTCCTTGGCAAGTGGTTTATTTTTGGCATGAATTTCCAAAATAGCCTTTCTTTCTTCAATATCCGGCAAATCCATAACAACACGCCGATCAAAACGACCGGGACGAAGCAAAGCTGGGTCAAGCACATCTGGACGATTTGTTGCTGCAATCACAATTACATTAACATTAGTATCAAAACCATCCATTTCAACCAAAATTTGATTAAGCGTTTGTTCTCTTTCATCATGCCCTCCACCAAGACCTGCGCCACGATGACGACCAACAGCATCAATCTCATCGATAAAAACAATTGCCGGAGAATTTTTCTTGGCCTGCTTAAAAAGATCTCTTACGCGGCTTGCCCCGACACCAACAAACATCTCCACAAACTCTGAACCGGAAATATTAAAAAAGGGCACATTCGCTTCTCCCGCTACAGCCTTAGCGATTAAAGTCTTTCCTGTTCCGGGAGAGCCTAAAAGTAAAACACCCTTGGGAATCTTAGCTCCCAGACTTAAAAATTTCTTAGGATTCTTTAGGAATTCCACTATCTCATATAATTCTTCTTTAGCTTCTTTTGCTCCGGCAACATTGGCAAAAACAATACGATTTTTTTTGTCTTTCGGATCAAGCACGCGCGCCTTAGACATGCCAAAGGAAAGTGCTTGATTATTACCTCTTTGCGCTTGACGAAGCATAAACCAAATGAATCCAGCAATCAAGAGAAAAGGCAAAAGAAAAGGCAATATTGTTCCAATCCAAATACTGGAAGTTGAATCTCCCTTAACAGTTATATTGACATTTTTAAGCTTTTCTTGATCAACGCCATAATTTTTTAATGTTTCAACTATACCGGATTCCTTTTCTTTAATCGCCTTTTCCGTTTTTCCATCTTGAGTTGTTATCGCCAAATCATCACTGCTTACTGAAATTTCTTTTATTTGTTGATTATTTATCTGTGAAACCAAAGTGGAAAGAGAAACGTCTTCCGGTTTTTTTTCAGGAGATCCGAGAAGCGTCGCAATTCCCGCTATAAAAAGAAAAATAAGAAGAACAATGCTGATATTTTTCAATAAATTTTTCATAATAAAACACTTTTTAATAATTATGGCAAAAAAACAAAATTCTAGTTAATTCACAAAACACACATCAATCTTATCACCTTTGCGCGTCATTTTCAAATTTGCGCAAAGCACACTCTGATTTTTTCCCTTAACGCTACGCAGGGCTTTGATAAAGCTATCTATTTGGGAAAAATCAGCAAGTTGCAATTTGGGATTTTTTTTCAATAAAATTTTTTTTAAAATTCTTTTTTGCACAGCCATGGGTAATTTCAAAATTTTCTCCACCCCCCAAGCTGCTTCTTTTTTCCATAAATCATCAACAAAATATTCAATTGCCGCAAAATCTTCCGAAAAGGTTTTCGCCACATTGGCAAGATTTCTTTTAATCTGCGGATTGTATTTTTTTTCAATTTGAGGAATTAAACTATTTCTGATTTTATTTCTAAAAAAAATCATTTCCTTATTGCTCTTATCGATTCTGTATTTTAATTTATTTTCTTTGATATATTTCAAGATTTCTTGACGACTAACGCCAAGTAACGGGCGGACAATTCTTCCATTTTTAATTTGCATTGCGCGCAAACCCCTCATTCCCGCTCCTCGAATTAATCTCATCAAAACAGTTTCCGCCTGATCATCAAGCGTGTGCCCAACGGAAATAAAATCAAAATTTTGCTTCACGCGAACTTCTTCAAAAAAAGCATAGCGAATATCGCGCAATTTTTCTTCTGAGCTGGCTTTTTTCTGACTTTTTTTAAGCCTTAATACAACCATTGGCAATCCATTTTTTTGAGCAAGCTCATTAACAAATTCTTCATCTTTTTCACTATCCTCGCCGCGAAGATTATAATTTACATGCGCAATAATCAGCCCTAAGGAATATTTCTGCTTTAACTTTAAAAAAACATCTAGCATAACAGAACTATCCGGACCGCCGGAAACCCCCAAAACAAACTTATAATCCTTTTTTAAAAAAGCATGCTCTAAAATATCATTTTGAATCTTCTTGACAAGCGCAACCATGTTTTATTTAAAGATTTTTTTCTATAATATCTGCGACTTTTTCAATCGCCTCATTTAATTTCCCCTCTTCATTTATAACCTTATAATCATAGATATATTCATATTTTATCCATTCACGAGTATATTCCATTCGCTCATTCAAATATTCTTCTGTGGCAAGTGGATCGCGCTGCTTAATCCTTTTTCTTAATATTTCCAAAGATGGAGGAGCGATATAGATAGATTTAATTTCCGGAAATTGTTTTTTAGCCGCCATAACACCTTTGTATTCTATCTTCCAAAGACCGATTCTTGGACAATCCATCACTCTTTTTAATTCTTTTCTGGTAACGCCATAAAAATTAGCATTATATTCTTGCGCCCATTCCGCTAACTCATCTTGTTCTATTTTTTTTTCAAAATCCTCTTTTGTGACAAAATAATACGGATTTCCCTGAGATTCTCCTTTGCGCATTTTTCGCGTAGTAGTTGTAATTATCCTTTCAATGGAAAATTTATCGCGCAAACCGGAAATAATACTATCCTCTCCCGCACCGGACGGTCCGGAAATAATAAATATTTTTGACATATTTTTAAAAAATAGATTATTCTTTGTCAGTCAATTTTTTCTGCTTTTCTTCTTTTTTAGCAGTCGCTTTCTCGCTTATTTTTTCCTTTTTTTCTTTTTTAACTTTTGGGTGCTCAGCACTCTTGGAAGAATTGTCTTTTTCATTCACCAAAACCAAACCCATACGATGATCCCTGGCCTCTATTGAAAGAATTTTCCAACTATATTCTTCTCCGACTTTAATAAGCTCATTGATATTTTTTCCCGAATAAGTCTCCAACATTTCGCTAATATGCGCTAACCCATGAATATCCTGATCGAGATAGACGAATGCGCCAAAATGATTTATTTTATGCACTTTGCCCTTAACAATATCTCCGATATTATATTTTTTTGCAACATCACCCCACGGATCTGTTTGCAATGCGCGTATTGATAATGAAATTTTATCATTATCGATGCCGATAATTTTCGCGTCCACCTTATCGCCGACCTTAACGATCACGCGCGGATTTTCAATCAATTGCCAAGCTAATTCGGAGATATGTACCAATCCTTCTATTTTCTTTTCTTCGTTTTTATTTTGTGATTTCTGAGGAAATTTCACAAAAGCTCCAAAATCAACTACTCCACTAACCTCTCCGGAAATAACATCTCCAACTTTAAAACTAGAAATAACTTCTTTATCCTTTTCGCTTTGAGCTATTTTTTCACTAGCAATTAGCTTTTCCGCTTCTCGATCAATATCCAAAATACAAACCTCCAATTCTTTGCCAACTAATTTTTTAAGTAAATTAAGAATTTTATTTTTATCACCATCTTCCACGCGAGGATAATTTTGACTGGAAAGCTGCGAAACCGGTAAAAATCCCGCTATTCCATTGATTTCAATCAATAGCCCGCCTTTATTTGCATTAATAACCTTAGTCTTAATTTTCTCTTGAACTTCTTTTTTTCTTTCAATATCATCCCAAGCTTTTTCATAAGATGCCTCGCGAATAGACAACTCCACATACCCTTCTTCATTTTCCATGTCTGTTATAGTCGCAGAAACAACATCTCCTATTTTTATTTTTTGAGTCCCCATTCCATCCTTAATTTCTTTTCCCATTACTAACCCTGTCCCAAATGGACCAAGATCTAAATACATTTCACTTGATGACACATCGATAACCTTTCCAATCAATGTTTCGCCCACAGAAGGAAACTCCACCACATTCTCCAATAACAGCTTATCCATAATTGATTGATTATCAGCTATTTTACTTGTCGCATTTAAAACTTTTTTATTTTTAGCATTCCCGCTTTTCAATTTCTTATCTGACAATTTATCAACTTCATTTGCCAATTTCGTTAAAATATCACTCATATTACTTAAAATTATTTCACGGTTCGCGCAAAACCGTTTTATTTTTAATAATTAATGCGATCTACAAATAAAAAAAATTCCCGAAAAAAATTATCAAGAAGTTTCCAAAGAAGAAAATTAAAACATTTTCCTATTCTATTTTCTTAATAGTTATTTTTCACCCATTCATTACTTTCACAGGTTAGCAGATATTCTTTCTTTTGGCAAGTTCACGCAAACATATTTTTTGTCTCCCCAGTAGGAATCGAACCTACATCTCATCCTTAGGACGGATTTGCTCTATCCATTGAGCTATGGAGAGAAAACTATCTTTTTTCGATTTAATTTTTAGTTTCGAAGTGGCCCATCTCGAATAAGAAATCGAAGCCTGGCATGTTTGTCTGATTGTCAAAAAAAGTAAAGAAATAGGCTCAATAAAAAGGCTGTTCGTACCCTGTATAAAATGATACCGGAAACTTAGTGATATGGCAAGTGGTGGTCGAATTAATCCTGAAGGTTTATTTTATGGAAAAGGACTGAAGGGAAGGGGAAAGCCAATCGTTGTGGGCATGAAGAGCTTTAACCGAACTCCTTGCTCTTTTCCCACTTCACCGAAGGCATGCACCCAAAAGTATACTGGAAGATGTGCACTGCTGCATAAGTTCACTAACATATTGCACTCTATGAGAAAATAGAGGGATGCCTTTTTTTCATCACATCCATTGCAAATATAGAGGAATTCGAGGTATTTTGACTGTATATAATCATTACCTCAAATTCAAGTATATGGTCAGTGAAAAAGCTCTTAAGAAAGCACGTATTTTAGTTTTTTGGGAAAAGCATGGCTTGGCAGCTACGCTAGATGCTTTCTCTATCAAGAGAAGAACTCTTTTTGACTGGAAAGCTAAGTGGGAGAAATCTGGAGGCAAGCTGGAAGCACTCAACGATGTTTCCCACGCCCCTAAGACTAAACGTGTCAGAGTTTGGGATGAGAAGATCATCATCGAGATTAAACGCCTCCGCTTCGATCATCCTAATCTTGGTAAAAATAAAATCCATCCAGAACTTTTGGAATATTGTAAAAAACACAATCTTGTTTGTCCCAAGATTTCTACTATTGGAAGAATCATCAAAGATTGTGGGGGCTTACGAATGTTTCCGCAAAAGATAACTCA
>JAJYBE010000061.1 GCA_021779205.1 bacterium | reverse complement strand
TTCACTGGAGGATGCTCTCGCGAAAAAAATACCATCTTTAATAGGAATTACCCATGGGGGAAAATTACAAGAACTTTGCGCAAAAAATAATCTGCCTTGCATTATTTTGCCGGAAGTTATTCAACCGCGCTATGCTACCGGTTATTTCTTTACGGCTATTTTGCAAATACTTATCAATTTGAAATTATTGGAAGACACCTCAAAAGAAATTTTAATCAGTGTCAAAAAGCTAGAAAAAAGAATGTCGGAATTGGAAAAGCAAGGCAAGATTATTGCCAAGAAATTACAGGGAAAAACGCCCATTATCTATTCTACTGACAAATATAAAGCAGTAGCAATGGTTTGGAAAATAAAAATAAATGAGAACAGTAAAACGCCTTGTTTCTATAATTGCTATCCGGAATTGAACCACAATGAAATGGTTGGCTATACATTGCCTCAAGCAAAATTTCATATTATAGCCTTAATTGATTCAAAAGAAAATTTGCAAATCACAAAACGCATGACAATCACCGCCAAACTACTTAAAGCCAAAAAGATTGACACAACTTTTTTTGAATTAAATGGAGCAAACAACTTTGAAAAAATGTTTGACGCGCTTCTTCTTGGCGATTGGGTTTCCTATTATTTGGCATTAAATTATAAACAGGATCCCACTCCGGTCGCTATGGTAGAGAATTTTAAAAAAATGCTTATTTGACGCTTTTTATCAAATAAACTAAAATACACAATAGCTGAAAAAGATTGAAATGTTGACACGGCCCAACCATCCGTCGAGTTTCTGCCAAAAGCGGGCAAAATGGCAAGAAACGAATTGATTTTTTATTATAATTTAAACTTAAATTTATGTCAAGCAAACAAACCAATATGAATGTAACAATTTTGCGCCATTCAACTTCGCATGTTTTGGCGGCAGCAGTTTTGGAAATGTTTCCCGAAGCAAAATTTGCCATCGGACCAGCGATTGAAAACGGATTCTATTACGATTTCGATCTTCCAAGAACTTTAATTCCCGAGGATTTATCAATCCTTGAAGAGAAAATGCAGGAAATCATTAAAACTAATTATGCTTTTGAAAAAGCGAAAATTTCCATTACTGAGGCGAGATCGGATTTTGAAAAATTAGGACAATACTACAAAGTCGAACTAATTAATGACTTAGCTGAAAAAGGAAGTGAAAAGGTTTCGGTCTATAAATCTGGATCATTTGTCGATCTTTGCTCTGGACCACACCTAGACTCCACTGGTGAAATTCCCGCTGACGCTTTCAAGCTCACCAAAATTTCCGGCGCTTATTGGCGCGGGAATGAAAAAAATAAAATGCTTCAGCGAATTTATGGCGTGGTTTTTGCCAACAAGGCTGATCTGAAAAATTATCTTCATATGCTTGAAGAGGCGGAAAAAAGAGATCATCGAAAAATTGGAAGAGAATTAGATCTGTTCCATATTGATGAAAAAGTTGGAATTGGTTTGCCACTGTGGCATCCTAATGGGGCTTTGCTTTGGAGAATAGTTGAGGATTATTGGTATAGCGAACACCTGAAAAACGGTTACAGCCTTGTTCGCTCGCCACACATTGGAAACAGAGCGCTCTGGGAAACTTCCGGGCATTGGGGGTTCTACAGCTCAAGCATGTATCCATCAATGGAAATAGGACAAACGTTGGAAGATAAGCAAAATAATATCAAGCCGAAAGAATCGGAAGAATTTTTGCTAAAACCAATGAACTGCCCCTTTCATGTGCAAATTTACAGTAACAATTTAAGATCTTATCGAGAGCTTCCCCTTAGATGGGCCGAGTGCGGAACGGTTTATCGTTACGAAAAGAAAGGCGAACTTTCCGGGCTGACTCGCGTGCGCGGATTCACTCAAGATGACGCTCATATCTTTTGTCGCACCGATCAAGTCGAAGAAGAACTGAAAAAAGTTGTTGACTTTATTCTTCACATATTCAAATCTTTTGGATTTGATACTGATTTAATTAATGTCTATTTGTCGCTTCGCGATCCGAGAAATAAAAAAAAATATGCCGGAAATGATGCGGGTTGGGATTTCACTCAAAACATATTGCGAAAAGTTGCAAAAGAAAAAAAATTAAATTTCACACAAGAAGAAGGTGAAGCGGCTTTTTATGGTCCAAAGTTGGATTTCAAACTGAAAGATGTTTTGGGTCGAGAATGGCAATGCTCGACACTTCAATTCGATTTCAATCTTCCAGAAAGATTTGATATGACTTTCATCAATAATAAAGGTGAAAAAGAAAGGCCGTATGTTTTGCATCGCGCGTTATTCGGCTCTTTCGAAAGATTTTTGGCATTACTTATCGAACACTATGCCGGCGCGTTTCCAGTTTGGCTCTCCCCCATTCAATCAATAATCATTCCTGTTTCAGAAAAATTTAATGACTACGCCAAATCCATAGAAGCACAATTCATTGCATCTAATGTTCGCGTTTCAATTGACGATTCTGCAGAATCACTGGGCAAAAGAATTCGCGAAGCGGAAAAACAAAAGATTCCATACATTTTGGTTGTGGGAGAAAAAGAAGAAAATGATGGAGCTGTCGCAATTCGAAAAAGAGGTGAAGAAAAAAAACAAGAAGTGCTGAAAGCTGAGGAGTTTTTGAAGAAAATCGAAGAAAAGATTAAAAATAAGACTTAAAAATAAAAATTCATATAATTAAACATATGTTAGAAAATAATTTTTCACTTAGCGCAGAAAAAAACGATACAGAAAATGGGTTAACTGAAAGGATAAAAAATGTATTTGAAAAACACTGGTCTAAAGATATCCCACTGATTCATTTTACAAATGATCTGACAAATTATGGTCCGGGAACAAAAATAGTCTCTACTGGTTTTGTTAGTTCAATTAAAAATCAAGGGTTCGATAAGTTTAGCAATATGGGATTTGTCCCTCCTGAAAATATGCTACCCCAAATAAAGGACCGCTTTAAGGATAAGGCTTTCGCAGATTTGAATATTATCACGCAAGAAGATGCAAAATCGTCACCATTAAAATTTTTAGAAGCTATAAACCGAATACGCAAAGAATTTGTTCATCATGGATTGAGAACTAATAAAAACAAGGTTTCTGGCAGAGTTTCTATCCCTGCAGTTTTTATAGTTGATAACACTACGTCAAAACAAGCTGGTGATGATCGCCCAATTCACACTCAAATTAACAAAAAAATAGCCCCAGAAAAAATAATTGGGGTTTTTAGGTTTGACCCACAAGATATGATTTCGCTATATATGGAAAACAAAAAAAACCAAACAAGAAAAAATTTCAATGAAAAAATAATGTTTAACCAAGAACTATCTGGAAACGATAAAAAAATAAGAAATGATTTTTTGAAGAAATTTTTAAGAGAGCTTGGCGCTTTCCGCTTAAAAGAACTAAGCGCTCTTTATAGTTGCGCGACTAATTCTGACGATAAAATCAAGATAGCCTTATCCGCTCATGATTTGGTTGATATTTATATCGTTTCTCCTGATAGCTATGATGAGACATTTAACGATCTCAGCCAGACAACAAAAAACATTATATTAAATAGAAGAAAAAAATTCTCCCTACTTAATCGACACAAACCCGCCATTTAACAACCAACGAGTCGCCATAATAATTAGGGTGTGCCAGCTCAAACCATGTTAAAATATCACATCAAAACCTTCGGCTGTCAAATGAACATCTCGGACTCCGAAAGAATCGCTGGTCTTTTGGAAAAAAATGACCACAAGCCCGCATCAAAAATTGCCGAAGCTGATTTAGTTATTTTCAACACCTGCGGAATCCGCCAAATGGCGGAAGATAGAGCCTATGGACAAATTCACAATCTTCGAAAGAATAATCCAAAAATAAAAGTTATCCTCACTGGATGCCTTGCCAACCGCAAAGATGTGCAAAAAAAATTAAAAAATAAAGTGGATATTTTTTGTGAAATAAAAAATATCGAAACCATTATTGATGCACTTGATTCTTTTAATTGTAATTATCTGGGCATTGCGCCAAAATATTCGCGTAAACATTCCGCGCTTATTCCCATTATGACCGGTTGCAACAATTTTTGCAGCTATTGCGTTGTGCCCTATGCGCGAGGAAGAGAAGTTTCGCGACCGACCACGGAAATAATTTCCGAAATAAAAAATCTGATCAAAAATGGCACAAAAGAAATTACGCTTTTGGGGCAAAATGTAAACAGCTACGCTTGCAAAAAAATAACTTTCTCAAAATTACTCCAAAAAATTGAAAAAATCCCCGGCCATTTTTGGATTCGTTTTATATCTTCACACCCAAAAGATTTTTCGAGTGAACTCATTGAAACAATCGCTAAATCAAAAAAAATTTGCGAACAAATTCATCTTCCGATTCAATCCGGATCGGATAAGATTCTTGTTGCCATGAACCGCAAATATACCGTCGAGCATTATTTGAATTTAATCAAAAAAATTCGCATCGCTTTTAAGAAATATAAAACCGATATTCCCTGCTCCATCACATCAGATATAATTGTCGGA